>NZ_JBVAPG010000125.1:0-24664 GCF_055413685.1 Bradyrhizobium sp. LeoA1Lang
TTAGCGCCAGCGTCGGGGCGCCAGGACCACACGACTTCGCCGTCCGCGTCACATGCGCTCGTCAGTCGCACGCATCGCGTCCACCGCATCTCACCGCAACGTTCGTGACGATCGCGAGCCGCCCCTCTCTCGGGTGAGACGCGCGGAGTTAAATCACTGATTTGCCCGACGGCGAAAGCGGAATGTTTTTTGCGTGAGGGCTGGACAGACTTTTGGGTGATTTGCCCGTCGGGTTGATTTGTCGCACCCGTTGCATCCACATCGTCATTGCGAGCCAGCGGGTCGGCGCGTAGCGCCGCCCGATGACGGGCTCCGCGAAACAATCCATAGCGCCGCACGGGACCACGCGAACTGTTACAATTTATGTACCAGCCTTCTTGGTTACGACCGGCTGCCCAGCTTGTAGAGCCGCTCGCGCCTGGCGAGGCGTCATCCCATAGACACGCTTGAATAAACGGGTGAAGTCGGCGGCCTGCATGTCCAATCCGCAGGTCCAGGCAAGGCGGCCGATTCCGGACGCGTCCGTCGTCCTCAAGGCATCGACGAAACGGCGCAGCCGAACGTCGCGCAGATATCCTGCCACGGTCAGGCCATTCTCCGAGAACAGCTTGTAGAGCTGGGTCCGCGATACGTTGATGCCCCGCCAGATATCATCCGGCGTCAGCTCGGGGCGATGATAGTTCTCCTCGATGTAGGCAATCGCCCGCATGAATTCCTTGCCTGGTCGTGCCTGAAACTGCTCGCCCCGGGATAGCTCACCGCGCAGCAGATGGATGAGGAGTTCGGCCGTCGCCTCCAGCACGATCTCGAAGTCCTGCGCGTCCATCCTCCCGTAGGACTCGAACAGCAACCGCATCTGGGCGCCGATAAAGGGCGCCAGCGGAGCGGAACTGAGAAAGCGAAGAATGAAGCGGTCGTCGGAGAGGTCGGTCTCGAGTGCGGCGACAAGACGCGTTCGCGGCAGGAAAATCGTCGCCATGCGAACCCGGCGCGACCGCGCCGTTACCTCGACCGTGCTTTGGACCATCCCAAGGTCTCCGGCGCTCAGGCTGACGAAATCGGTTGCAGTTTCCTCGCTATATTCTCCGGACAGGACGTAGTCGAATACCACGCCGTCGATCTTGTCGGCCGCGGCGTCCGCTTCGGTTCGCTTTGCCTCCACGCAGGAATTGGATGTCAGCTTGTAGAAAGCGACGTTGTTTCCGACGAGCCATGCCGTGGTGCTGTCGAGCGGCATCCCCTCGGATTCGCCGATGGTTCGGACATAGCTGCGACGAAACAGGTTGGCGTCCGCGAGATAGTCGGCGCCGTTCGCGCGGGGATCAAGGCTGCTTCGCTCTCCGTAGAGGAAGCGCGCGGGGCGCTTCGGTGAGGGCGATTCGGGAGATGTCCGCGAGGAAGCGCGCGGTTCCACTCGATCGTTCGAATCATTAACCATAGACCATCTCACCGCGTGATGAAGTGCAACCCGCGAGGCGTGCGTTCGGATCGTACGCACTGCTACCGAAAACTTCGCATTCCGTCCAAAACTTCATGCTTTCCGTACCAGGGGGTAGCCGTCAGATTGCTCGTGTGTTTGCTGAACAACTTCAGCTTACCGGTCGATCGCTGCCCATGAATCGCGCCTCCCGTCCTGCCTTCAATCAAGTCGTTGGCCTCGTCCAGGCGTCGGAACCGGTCAGGGTTCTCAGCAAGAAAGATCGTCCCGGACACCGGCATCGCCGCCGGGTCGGCTCTGAGTGGAAGTGGGGCGTTTCGGCCGCTGCACTGCTGCTGAGCCTTGCGCCGTCGCTGGCGTGGGCCGATGCGGTCGGCGACGCGTCCAGCGCCCTGCAAGCCACCATCGTGGCCTACGCGGGCAACCCCAGCGCGACCAACACCGCTGCGATGCAAGCGGCGCTGACGGCCTACAACCAGGCCGTGGCCAGCAACGCCACCACGACCGTCAGCACGCCCACATCGGTCTCGACCATGCAGACCATATCCGGAGCGACGGCGAACTATGTAAATGCGGGCGGCACGCTGACATACTCGGGGAGCGGCAGCGGAGCGAGTGGCGGAGCGATTTATGTGAATTCCGGCGCCTCTTTCTCGATCGGCAGCGCCAGGGCCGATCTGAGCGATGCCGGGGCCAACTCGTCCGTGATCTTCTCCGGCAACTCGGCCACCTATGGCGGCGCGATCTACAACCGCGGCACGGCGACGATTGCCGACAGCAGCTTCTCCAACAACACGACCGTACAGCGGGGTGGCGCGATCTTCAACGCCGGCACGGTCACAATCGCTGACAGCAGCTTCTCCGGCAATTCCGCCGCCTTCTATAGCGCCGCAATCTACAACAACTCCGGCACGGCAACGATCGTCAAAAGCAGGTTCTCGGGCAATTCCGCCCGTAGCGGCAGCGCGATCACCTCCTCCGCCACGGCGATAATTGTCGACAGCAGCTTCTCCGGCAATTCCGCCAGCGTCACCGGCGGCGCGATCTTCAACACCGACACGATGTCGATCTACGGCAGCAGCTTCTCCAACAATTCGGCCACTTATGCCGGCGGTGCAGTCATCAACTATTATCGCACGGTTATCGCCAACAGCAGCTTCGTTGGCAACACGGCCACCTCCTATGGCGGCGCCATCTACAGCGACGCCGACAGCACAACAACGATCGTCGACAGCAGCTTCTCCAGCAATACCGCCGGTAGTCAGGGCGGCGCGATCTTCAACGCCGGCACGATGTCGATCACCGGCAGCAGCTTCTCAAGCAATTCCGCCAGCAGTGCCGGCGGCGCGATCTACAACACCGGCAGGGCAACGATCGCCGACAGCAGCTTCTCCGGCAACGCGAACGGAGCGATCTATAACACTGGCACGGCGTCGATCAGCGGCAGTAGCTTCTCCGGCAATTCGTCCACCACCTATGGTGGCGGCGCGATCTTCAACTTCGGCACGGCAACCGTCGTCGACAGCCACTTCTCCAATAATTCCGCCGGCGCCGGTGGCGCGATCTTCAATGAAACGAACCATACGGTGACGATCACCGACAGCAGTTTCTCCGGCAACTCGGCCACCTATGGCGGCGCCATCTTCATCAACGGCACCGCGACGATCACCGGCAGCAGCTTCTCCAACAATTACGCCGCCCATGGTGGCGGCGCCATTTTCGACGCAAGCGGCACGGTGACGATCGCCGACAGCAGCTTCTTCGGCAACACGACCGGCACGCTGGGCGGCGCGGTCTACACCGATTACGGCACGATCAATCTGACGGTCGGCGGAGGCCGGACCTCCACCTTCTCCGGCAATACAGCCAGCGGACAAGCCTCGTCCATCTACTTGAATGGGCCCGCCACGCTCAATGTGAGCGTAGCCTCGGGAGGGGTGCTGGACATGCGCGATCCGATGGGCGGCAGGGCCAACGGCACCCTCGCCATCACCCAAACCGGCGACGGCACCTGGAAGCTCGGCGGCAACAATGTCTTCACCAACTCGGGCGGCCAGACCACCTTCGATGTCGTCGCCGGCAGGCTCTACCTCTATGCCGCCGGCGAGGTCAGCAACGCCACTTCAGCCAACGCCGCCGCCACGGTGACCGCCGGCGCGATCCAACTGGACGGCTCTTCTTCCAGCTTTACCCTGGGCAGCACTGCCACCCTGGTCGCCGCTGGCAACAACAGCATCACCACCGAAGGCAGCATCGTGCTGGCAAACGGCGCCACGCTCCGCGGCGGAACCGCAACGGACAATGCCAATGTCGACGGCGGCGGAGCCCTGATCGCCACCGGCGGCAAGACCTCTCTCACGCTCACCGCGCGCGGCGGTGTCACCCTGCAAGGCAACCTCAACGTCGAAGCGGTCGCCGCCGCCGACACCTTCACCCTGAACGCCGGTCTCGCCGACGCCGCGGGGTCGACCGGCAGCCTGACCAAGCGTGGGGCAGGCACCGTGGTCCTGACCGGCGACAACAGCTACACGGGGACCACGACGATTGCAGCCGGCACCCTGGCCGTGGATGGCTCCATTGCCTCGAGTGCGCTGACCACCGTCAATGCCGGCGCCACCCTCGCCGGCACCGGCACCGTGGGCACCACGACGATCAACAGCGGTGGTATTCTTGCCCCCGGCAGAGCGGGCACGACCGGCAGCTTGACTGTCAACGGCAACCTCACCTTTGAGAACGGCGCGATCTATGCGGTGGATATTGCCGGGTCCGGCAGCGACCTGACCACGGTGTCGGGCAGTGCCACCCTCAAAGGCGGCACCGTGGTGGTCTCCACACTTGATCCTTTGGTCAGCTACCAGAAAGGCCAGACCGCCACGATCCTGACGGCCGGCACTGGTGTGAGCGGCAGCTTCGCCGGCTCCGCCACCTCCTCCGCCTTCCTGACGACGAGCCTCAGCTACACCGCCGATAGCGCCTATCTCACCGTTGCCCTGGCCCCAACGAACACAGATGGCTCGGGCAACCCGGCCATTTTCGAGACGGTTGCCCACACGGCAAACCAGTACCGCACCGCGGTTGCACTCGACACGCTGGCGCAATCCGGCTCGTCGCTTGCGCTCTACAACAAGCTGCTGTTGCTTGACGCTGGCGAAGCCCGCGGCGCCTACAACGCTCTCGATGGCGAGATCCATGCCAGTCTGAAGAGCGGCCTGATCGAGGACAGCCATTTTGCCCGCGACGCCGTCACCGGCCGGCTGCTCGCCGCCTTCGGCGAGGCGGGCGGATCATCCGCCGACAATGTCCGAAAGCTCAGCGACGGCCTCGCCGTCTGGGGCTCCGGCTATGGCAGCTGGGCCCGGCTCGGCGGCGGAGGCGGCAACGCCGCCAGCCTCGACCGCGCCGCGGGTGGTTTCTTCGTCGGCGCCGACAAGCTCATCGACAACGGCTGGCGGGTCGGCGTGATGGGCGGCTATGGCCGCTCATTCTACAGCGTCGATGGCCGCGCCTCGTCGGCCGACGTCGACCAGTCCACGATCGGCGCGTATGCCGGCACAAGGATCAACGATCTCGGCCTGCATCTCGGTCTGGCCAACACCTGGCATGCGATCGATACCAGCCGCAACGTCGCCTTCCCCGATTTCGCCGAAATCGACAAGACCTCCTACAATGCCCGCACCACGCAAATCTTCGGCGATGCCGGCTACACCTTCCATGCCGGCGGGGCCGCCCTTGAACCGTTTGCCGGCTTTGCCTGGGTCAATCTGCACACGAACGGCTATGACGAGAACGGCACCGCCGGCCTGCACGGCGGCGGTGAGACCCAGAACGTCACCTATTCCACGATCGGCCTGCGTGGCGCACTCCCCGTCAGTCTGGGATCGTTCAGCGGCAATCTGCACGGCACGCTCGGCTGGCAGCATGCGTTCGGCGATGTCACGCCGTGGACCACCCACGCCTTTGTCAGCTCCGATGCCTTTACGGTGACAGGCGTGCCGATCGCCCGCGATGCCGCGCTCATCCAGACCGGGCTCGATATCCCCCTCAGCAAGGACGCCACGCTGGGTTTTTCCTATACGGGTCGGCTCGGCGCTCACACCGAGGAAAACGGGCTGTCCGCCCGGTTCCGCCTAACGTTCTGAACATGAACCGCGCCAGGATCGCCGCCGTCCTCTCCGAGACGGGGCGTCCGAAGGACGAGCCCGGAACCCATCCAACAGCAGAGCATGCGGTGAAATGGATTCTCTGATGTGCAGTTGCCGGGGCGCGCGCAGCGCGAGCTATGATGTTGGCTCAGGCCAACACCGGCCGCCTTAATCCCGCGAGGACTCCGATCAAAGCGATGCCGAATATTGAGATCACCGAGGAGTGCCGCGCCTTGATAGAGAGTGCGGCTGGGGCCCCGACCGGACGGCGCCTGCCAAACGGCAACTGGCTCATACCGGTCAACGAGGCAACGTTGGCGGGGCTGCAGCAAGTGCGCCTGCGAGGCGAAACGATCTCGGACTGCATCATTCGCCTCATGATCGTCGCCTTGCATAAGTACGGCCTGCAATAAAGCATCGCAGCCTATGGCTGTTAGATAGTCGTCTTCATCGATCGGCGGTTCTGACGAGACATCACCGCGCACTTCAAGCCGGGACGACGCCGTCATTGCGAGCCAACGGGTCGCAATGACGGGGAGGTTTCTGATTCAACTTTCAAACAGCTTCCGCTGTCGTCGTCCGGCTTGACCTGACGATCCAGTATTCCAGAGGCAGCAGTGCTTGAGCCGAGAAGCCGCCGGTTACCGGATGCCCGCCGGAGCCTGTCATCGGGCTCGCCGAAGGCGAGACCCGGTGGCGGGCATGACGGTGGCCGACGGGTTAAGCGATCTATTTTTGGGCGAAGGTTTTAGCTGATTTGCCCGTCGGGTTGATTGTCGCACCCAAAGCAGCCACATCGTCATTGCGAGCCAACGGGGCGCGCGTTCGCGCGACCCGTTGGCTCGCAATGACGGCGAAAGCAGTTAAGTGGTCACCGGCTGCGGCTCTTCCGCGTATTTGTGCGCCAGCCAGGACGACAGCGTTGCCGGCACCAGGCCGACGAGCCCATACAGAATGAACTGCACCGCGCCGGAGTCCGGGCCGCGCGAACCGTAGAGCAATTCGGCCGCGATGAATCCGATTGCGCCAATGGTCAGCATCCGCGCAAACGGATTGATTTTCCGCACATGCATCAGGATGTCGTCGATCGCCGCCAGCATCAGTGACGGCACGATGCCGAACAGATACGCGTATTGCAGCGTCTTGGCGAAAGCCAGGAAGAACTTTCCGACCTCGTGCACGCCCGTCTCGTTCCAATAACCAGACTGATAGCTGGTCGCGAACAGCAGAATGAGACCACCGATGAACGGACCGATAGCGGCGAAGATCAGGTAGCGTTTCATGGCGCCTACTCACTGCAAAAACAACTCAGCGAGAGGAAAGAACTCCCCTCACTCCCCCCACGCCGCAAACGCGTCGTTGAACGCGCGCTCGCCGGGGGCGCCTTTTTCGATCGCGATGATGGCGCGGCGCTGGTTGGTGTAGACGAGCGGCACGTCGAACCAGGAGCGCTCCTTGAGGAGCTGCAGATTGCGCGAGCGGTCGGCATCGACGTTGGAGAGGCCGACCAGGAAGAAGCCGTCGGTGACCTTCACCGCCAGGCCTGCGAGCGGGGTGCCGCGGGCCTGCTCGTTGGACTTCATCAGGATGCCCGGCACATTGCCGACGCCGCCGTTCGGGAAATCCTGCGGCAGGATGAAGGTGAGCTCGGCGGTGTGGCTCGCGGGCAAGGACGAGTCGGTGTTGCGGCGGAACGACATCGTCATCTTGAACTTGCGGTCGGGGATCTCGATGTCGGCGCGCACGGCGATGTCGGGTGCCGCGTTGCCCGAAGCCTTGATCGGTTCGGTGCGCCAGATCACCGAGCCCACATATTGCTTGCCCTTGGGATCGCTGGGGTCCTCGTCATAGAGCACGACACGCTGCGCCACCGGTGCAACCGGCTCGCTGGACGACGGCTGGCCGACGCGGTCCGGAATCTTCGGCTTGGTCGCGGGCGTCGCTACATCCTTCGGCGCCTCCACCGAGGGTGACGACTTGAGCAGGCCGCTCACCACCGTGACCGCCTGCTTGCCCCAGAGGATGCCGGCGCCGACCAGGATCAGGATGATGCCGACCGCAATCGCGCTCTTGAACGGGAATGCCGAGCCGAGCCGCGCGCTCTTCTTGACGTTGCGATCGCCGCCATTGCCGAGCCGCGCCCGCGGCTGCGATCCCTGCGGGTAGCGCTCGGCCTCCTCGCTCGACTCGTCATAGGAATAGGGGGCGTCCGGATCGGCGCCGCGATTCTCCATGTTCGGCTCGAGCCGGTCGAACTCCGGCGAGGGAGACGGCACATTGGCGTAGGTCTTGCGCGCATTGCGGTTCGCCTGCGCGGCGGCGCGGCCGAGATCGTCGGCGTCGGCGGCGAGATCGCGGAAGCCACGCAGAGCCGGCGGCTGCGGCGCCGGCGGCGGCGCGCCATTGTTCGCGGCACCGTTATTGTCCGGCCCTCGGCGCGCGCCGGGAGGGCGCTGCGGATCGGGCGTTGGTGGCGCCGGCGGGCGCGGGGTGACCGGCGGCGCCTCGCCACGGAGATTGCGCGGCGGGCGATCCTCGCCGCCAGGCGGACGCGGCGGCGGTGGAGTGCGCGGGCGCGGCGGGGTGGCTGCCGGGGCCGGAGCGCCTTCCGGCGGGCGGGTGGTGGTGGCGGCGGTGGCAGTGGCGCGGCGGAAGGCGTCGCCGCTGCGGGAACCGGTGCCAGGACGGGTGGCCTCGCGCGCGCGCTGGGCGGCCTCCGATTCGACCTTGCGAACGGCCTCTTCGAGCGCCAGGCGCTCGCGGGTGATCTCGGACTCGGAAAGCGGCGGCTGGACGCCGCGGAGCTGCTGGATCAGCGCAGCCCGCGCGCGCTCATAAAGCGCGCGGCGGCTCTCACCGGGAGCATTGGGGTCCAATCCGGCGATGGCGCGGGCAATCAGCGGGTAGTAATCAGCCATTTCCATTCAAATTGGTGGGATATAGGTAATATCCCGTTAAGCCTCGAACGGATTTTGTACCAGAATAGTATCTTCGCGTTCCGGGCTGGTGGAAAGAAGCGCGATCGGACAGCCGACCAATTCTTCCACCCGGCGGACATATTTGATGGCCTGCGCCGGCAGGTCGGCCCAGGACCGGGCGTTCGCCGTCGGCTGCTTCCAACCCTCGATAGTCTCATAGATCGGCACCACGCGGGCCTGTGCACCCTCGCCCGCCGGCAGGTGGTCGATTTCCTTGCCGTCGAGCTTATAGCCGGTGCAGACCTGTATGGTATCGAATCCATCCAGAATATCGAGCTTTGTCAGCGCCAGCCCCGTGATGCCACAGGTGCGCACCGTCTGGCGCACCAGCACCGCATCGAACCAGCCGGTGCGGCGCTTGCGGCCGGTGTTGACGCCGAATTCCTTGCCGCGGCGGCCGATTTCCTCACCGATCTCGTCCGTCAGCTCGGTCGGGAACGGCCCCTGGCCGACACGGGTGGTGTAGGCCTTGCAGATCCCCAGGACATAGCCGACCGCGCCGGGGCCGAGGCCAGCGCCGGTCGCCGCCTGTGCGGCCACCGTGTTGGAGGAAGTGACGTAAGGGTAGGTGCCGTGGTCGACGTCGAGCAGAGCGCCCTGGGCACCCTCGAACAGGATGCGTTTGCCCTCGCGGCGCTTGAGGTCGAGCAGGCGCCAGACGGTTTCCGCATAGGGCAGGATCTTCGGTGCCAGCGCCGTCAGCTCGCGCAGGATGCCCTTGCCGTCGACCTCCTCGAGATTGAGGCCGCGGCGCAGCGCATTGTGGTGCGCCAGCAGGCGGTCGATCTTGTGCGGCAGGGTGTCGAGATCGGCGAGGTCCATCAGGCGGATGGCGCGGCGGCCGACCTTGTCCTCATAGGCCGGGCCGATGCCGCGGCGGGTGGTGCCGATCGCGGTCACTGCGTTGGATGATTCGCGAAGTGCATCGAGATCGCGGTGCAGCGGCAGGATCAGCGTGACGTTCTCGGCGATTCGTAAGTTATCTGGGCTGACCGCCACGCCCTGCCCCTTCAGCCGCTCGACCTCGTCCAGGAAGGCCTGCGGATCGAACACGACGCCGTTGCCGATCACGGCCAGCTTCGACGGCCGCAGCACGCCCGACGGCAACAGCGCGAGCTTGTAGGTCTCGCCATTGATGACAAGCGTATGGCCGGCATTGTGACCGCCCTGGAAGCGCACGACGATGTCGGCCTGCTCCGACAACCAGTCGACGATCTTGCCCTTCCCTTCGTCGCCCCACTGGGCGCCGACCACGACAACATTGGCCATTTCGCAAGCGTTCCCTGCAACACTTCAAGGTTCGATCATGATCACAGCGGAAAAGCGGTGCCGAACTTTCCGGATCATGGTTTAAGCTGCCCGGCCGAAATCACGGCGGTGGCCGCTCGCACACAGGTCGCTAACCCGATAAAGGAAGCGCTACGCTTAAGCAAGCAAGAAGGGTAGTTTTTGCGCCGTTTCGACGATCTCCAAGCCTTTGATATCCCCGGAAAATTTGTGGCCGCCGCAAGGCAGGGCCGGATCATGGACAAGGTTTAAGGGAACAGCCAGCCAGATGTCCAAGAGCACGCGCGCCACCGAGACGCTGGCAAAGCTCGGCGTGACATTCACCCTGCACGCTTATGACTATGATCCTGACGCCGAGAGCATCGGCCTGCAGGCCGCCGAGGCGCTGGGGGTGGCGCCCAAACGGATGCTGAAGACGCTGATGGCCGAGGTCGACGGCAAGCCGGTCTGCGCCGTGGTGCCGTCGGACTGCGAGGTCAGCATGAAGAAGCTCGCGAGCGCTTTCGGCGGCAAGACCGCGAAGATGATACGGCCGGCCGATGCCGAGCGGCTGACCGGCTACCATGTCGGCGGCATCAGCCCGTTCGGGCAGAAGAAGCGCGTGCCAATCGCGATCGAACAGGCGGCGCTTAACGAGACGAGCGTGTTCGTCAATGGCGGCCAGCGCGGCCTGCAGATCGAGCTTGCGCCCGACGATGCCGTGAAGGCCGTCGGCGCGATCGTACAGACGCTGACGGCGTAAGCGGTCTACGACGCGACGCTCAGGCCGTCGCAGGCTTGAGCGTCAGCACCTCGCCGCGCTTCGAGAGCAGCGAGAACACCAGCGACAGCGGCGCCATCGCCGCCAGCAGCGCGGCGCCCGCGATCAGCGCGGCCGATGGGTTGCCCCAGGCATCCTGCAGCCGGCCGGCGGCGGAAGGTCCGATCGCCATCAGGATGTAGAAGCAGGTGAAGAACAGGCCGAAGCCAAGCGAGCGGTCGCGCGGCGCGAGCACGCGCGTCGGCAGTGACAGGATCGCGCCGGACAATGGGCCGATGGCGACGCCGAAGACCAGGCAGGCGATCGTTGGATGGATGTTTGCGACGAACAGCGCCAGCGCCAGCGCCGCCAGAAGTCCGCAAGCAATGATCGCTGCGACCGGCCGCCCCGACCGCTCGACCAGATAGCCGCCGGCGGGAATGGCAATGATGGTGAACCAGATCGCGAGGCTGACCAGCGAGGCCGCGCCCGTCGGGCTCGATCCGTGCGCCACCATCAATGGCGGCGCATAGCTGAAGAACAGCACGCAGGCGAGATTCATCGCGCCCCAGATGACGCCCGCGACCAGGACCGGGACCAGGGTCCTGACCGGCAGGCCGGTGCGCGCGGCCGCCGCGGCAGTCTCTGCCTGAACGGGACTCCGCGGCAGCAATGCGAAGGCGCCGAGCACGACCAGGGCCAACATCGCGCTCGACGCCATCACCGCCGGCCACCCCAGCGATTGTGCCAGATAGGTCTGCGCCGGCAGCGCGAGCATCGCGCCGAACGGCCAGCTCATCTGCAACAGCGACATCGCCAGCACGATCTCGCGGCCGGCGAACCAGTCGGTCGTCATCTTGGTGGCGACCAGGATTACGATGGTGGCGCCGACGCCACCGATCACGCGCGCGACCAGCGCAGCGGCGAAGCTGTCGCAATAGGACAGAGCGACGCCCGACACCGCCATCAGCGCCAGCCCGCCGAGCCCGAGCGTCGTCTCGCGCACGCGCTGGCCGATCAGGCCGGCCGGAAAGGCGACGACGATTCCGGGCAACAGATAAGCGCCGAGCAGCATGCCGAGCTGGACGTAGCTGAGCGCCAGATCGTGCATCAGGAAGTTGGTCGTGGATCCGACCGACTGGAATTGAAACCCGGTCGCCGCGCGCGCCGCGAACAGCACGGCAAGCACGATCCATCTGCGGGGCATCCCTGCCTCCCGATCAATCCTGGAGGTCGCCGCTGACGAGATTAAGGCTGACAGCGTCGGAGAATTCGGACAGTTCGTCTTCTGATATCTCATGCAGCGAGAGCTGGAGCTGCATGATCGCGAGATCGACGAGATGGCCGGCAAAGGACAGCCCGCCGGAAACCAGAATGTTACGCTGTTCGGTCAGTACCGGAATCACGTTACGCAAGCGACGGGCCCTCAATTCATCCATATCGATGCCCTCTCAGAGGCCGCTGCGCGGTCGCGACCAGCCAGTGGGCGGTGGTGGCGACGTCGGCGAACAACTCGATCGCCTTCGTCGCGACAAGGTGCACTGAACCAGGATCGGCATCGCGCCGCTGCCGGCTCGCGGCTGCATCGGTCAGGAAGGTGACGCGATGGCCGCGGTGTGAAGCGTCGATGGCGGTGGCAAGGCAGACCTCTTCCGCGGCCAGACCGCCGATCGCAAAGCTGCCGATCCGCGAGACGACGTCCTCGAATAGCGGATTGGCGTAGCAGGAAGGCTGCCTGCGCTCGAACACCATGTCCGCGCGCTTCGGCTCGAGACCCATGATCCAGCGCGACTGCGCCTTCCTGTCGACGAGATCCAAGCCTTCAGCCCGCCGCGTGAAGGCGATCGGCATCCCGGCATTGCGGGCGTGCTGGATCGCGGCCCTGCAGCTTTCCAGCGAGCGCTCGAGATCGTCAGCGCAACCCGCCGCCCCGCGGAAATAGGCCTCCTCCTGCAGGTCCACCATGACCAACAGCCGGCTGTTGGAAGCGCCAACATAGGGTTTGAGGTCGATCACCGGGGCCATGGCGGTCACATCGCGGCCGGCTGCGCCGCCGGGCCGCGGCCGGCGGACATTTCCAGGATGCCGGGAACGTCCCACTGTCCCTCGGGGCGGATCAGGACGTAAGGATCCTCGCCAAGGGTGATGCGCTGCGGATGCCGCTCGGTCTGAAGCTTGACCTCGACATAGTCGAAATCGGAGAACACGAATTCGCGCGAGCCAGACATGCGCTCGAAGCCGCGCTGCTCCCAGAAGCCGAGCAATCGCTTCTGCGCATGCGCATAGAGGACGTTGTAACCCTTCTTGCGGCAGAGCTCGATCGCGGCATCGACGATGCGGCCGGCGATGCCGCTGCTGCGGCTTTCGCTGCGCACCGCCAGCCGCTCCAGCTTGGCGAAATCGGCGAAGTAGCGGATCCGCAGACAGCCGACCGGCTCGCGGCCCTGATGGCAGATCAGATGCGTCGCGGAGAAATCGTTGCCGTCGAATTCCTCCTCGAACGGGCAATGCTGCTCGCCCATGTAGACGGCGCTGCGGATCGCCATCACGCGCGCCATCTCGTCCATCGAGCGCACCACCCGCACCGAAATCGGATCCGGCGGCACCGGCTTCGGCGGCGGCATCTCGTGCGAGCGATCGAGCATCTGCAGATGCGGCGCGAACAATCCGTCATAGCGGGCGCCCGGAGTGAACCCGAGCGGCTCGAGCACGCGCAGGCCTTCCTTGGTGATCGGGCGCGAATAGATGTTGATGCCCTGGTAGAGCGGGGTCGAGAATTTCTGCAGCACCAGCGGGATCGCAGCGACCGTCGGCCCCTTGGCGTGGATGCACCAGACATAGATGCCCGCCGGCCGCTCCGACTGCCGCGTGACGAAGGCGAGATCGGGATTCTTGGTGTCGAGCCGTCCGTCGATCAGGCGGCGCGTGCCTTCCTGCGTCAGTGGCAGCACCGCGAGGAAACCTTCGCCCTTCGGCGCGGCAATGTCGAACTGATCACGCCGCGCGATCGCCCAGAACGCATCCGGATTATGGTTGGCGACGGTCTGAACGATGCGGTTGGTGGTCAGTCCCGGAATATCTTCCCTCGCCGCATCCATCAGCGCCGCAATCCCGGCGGCATCGACGGTGAAAATCACCGTGCGTTTCGCCAATTGCAGCATGGTCATCTTGTCGAGCGAACGGGCGGGACCCGCCCCCTGACGCCTGGTGGCGGCTTTGCGAATAAAATCGAGGTCCAGAGCAGTCATCGATCATCTCTCGCGGTTGTGGTTTTGCCGCGTTTCTGCCAAGAATAGAGGGGTGTTCCCGTTAAGCTAAAAGGCGACAAACGAGGCGATTTGTATGCACTCACCTGAGCGCAGGGGTGTTCACCACCGTGCACACCCCCCGGGCCGCATCGCCCAGTGGGATTCGGTGCGGATATTCCTTGAGGTTGCACGGATCGGCAGCTTCCGCGCTGCAGCCCTCGAGCTGAACGCTTCGGCCAATTTCCTGCGCAAGCAGATCCTGCAACTAGAGAGTGCCTATAAAACGACATTGATCACCCGCCATGTCGACGGCGTGCGGCTGACGCCCGAAGGCGAGAAGGTGCTGGAGGCGGCGCGGCGGATGGAAGAAGCCGCCTTCGGCCTCGACCGCGCGCTGAGCCAGACCACGCCGGCGCTCTCGGGCGAGGTGCGCTTTGCCATCACCGAAGGTCTCGGCACCTTCTGGGTCGCGCCGCGGCTGATCGAATTCCAGCGCGTCTATCCGGGGCTGCTCGTCGATCTCAAATGCGAGATGCGCTCCGCCGACGTGCTCAGGCTCGAGGCCGACGTCGCGGTGCAACTCGAAGAGCCCGACAAGCCCGACCTGAAACGCGTCAAGATCGGCCGTCTTCACGTCATGCCGTTCGTCAGCCCGTCCTATGTCGAGATCTACGGCATGCCGAAGGACCAGGACGACATCCGGCAGAACCACCGCATCGTGCTGCAGGACGCCGACCAGACCCGCGCGCAGCAGATGTACGAGCAATATGCCGGCCGCGAGCAGGTCGGCTTCGTCGCCATGCGCAACAATGTCAGCAGCGCCCATGTCTGGGCGGTCGCCAAGGGTGCCGGCATCGGCTGGCTGCCGACCTATGTGCCGGCAGTCGCGGGGCCTTTGATCCCGCTCGACATCGGCATCAATTTCTCGCTCGACATCTGGCTTGCCTATCACCCCGACGCCAAGCGGATTCCGCGCGTCAAGCAGTTGATCGACTGGACCATCCAGGCCTTCGATGGCCGGAAGTATCCGTGGTTCCGCGACGAGTTCGTGCATCCCAACGATCTGCAGAAAACCTACAAGGGGGAGCCACTGGTAAATCTGTTCGCAGGCTTCGTGAACGAAACACGCTCCAAGATCGGCTGAGCAACCCAATGAGCAAATCGACCGACGGGTACATCGATCAATTGGTGCAGGCCAAGTGGCGCGAGATCGGATTATCGCAGTCCGACCTTGCGGAAGTGCTGGGAGCAACGCCCCCGCCCCCGCCACGGACGGAGCGCACAAACGGCCGGGATGCGGTTGATATCGAGCGCCTGCGCCAGGTGGCGAGCGCGCTCGGCGTCTCCGTCGATCTCTTCAACGGCCGCGCCGCCAGCGCCGCCGCCCGGGCGCGGCGGCTGCCCGAGCCGGGCGCCGCATCGCTGCAGTCGCTGCTCGAGCTGCGCCTGTTGCGGCTGTTTCGTGAATTGCATGACGTCGATACGAAACGGATCCTCATCGAACTCACCGCACAGATCGTCAAGCGCCAGGCCGATCCTTCCGGCGAGGCCGGCTGACGCTGCCCCTCCGCGCGCCGGCGCCCCGCGAAGCAGTCACCGAAACTAGCCGACAGGCTTGCCGGGATAGAGCCCGCGCATGGTCGAGATGCAGCCAACAGCATTGCCGTCGCCGTAAAATCCGTGTCTGTGGCCTCGGCCGGGTCCTCTCACATTCCGGCCCGGCGCGTGAACCCGCCGGGCGGGCCACGGCGCCATGAACCGGGCCCGACGCATGTCTGCTTCTGAGACCACCTCCCCCGCCGGCTCCGGCAACTGGCTGGCCAACCAGCCCTACCTCTTGCTCAGCTTCACCGCGCTGTTCTGGGCCGGCAACACCATCGTCGGCCGCCTCGCCGCCGGCCATATTGCGCCGGTGACGCTCTCCTTCTTGCGCTGGTCGCTGGCGTTCCTCTTGATCCTCCCCTGGGCCTGGCCGCACCTGAAGCAGGACTGGCCGGCGATCCGCGGCCGTCTCGGCCTGATGGTGTTGCTCTCGCTGACGGGGATCGGCGTCTTCAACACCATGCAGTACTGGGCGCTCGAATATACCCAGGCGCTGAACACGCTGCTGCTGCAATCGGCGGCGCCGCTGATCATCGCGGTGTGGTCGCTGGTCCTGCTCGGCGTGCGGCTGACGGCTGCGCAGGCATTCGGCGTTCTGCTGTCGCTTGCGGGCGTGCTGGTGATCATCCTGCACGGCGACCTCACCGCACTGTCGAAGGTCGAGTTCAACAAGGGCGACCTGATCTTCATCACGGCGCTCACGATCTTCGGGATCTATTCGGTGCTGTCGCTGAAGCGACCGGAGATCCACGGCCTGTCATTCGTCGCCTTCACCTTCGGCTGCGGCGCAGCCTGCCTGATACCGTTCCTGGTCTGGGAATTGCTGACACGCCCGGTGATGCAGTTCAACGTGAGCAACCTGCTCTCGCTGATCTATGTCGCGGTATTTCCCTCGACGCTGGCCTATCTCTGCTTCAATCGCGGCGTCCAGTTGATCGGCGCCAACCGCACGGCGCCGTTCTTCCATGTGGTGCCGGTGTTCGGCACCGTGTTGTCGATCATCTTCCTCGGCGAGCATCCGCAACTGTTCCACTTCATCGGCTTTGCGCTGGTGCTGTCAGGCGTGTTCGTCGCCTCGCGCAAGCCGAAGCCGGCCTAGGGCGTTTTGGAGCGAAGTGGACACCGGTTCGCATAGCAATCAAGTTTACGCAGATTGCTTAAACTTATCTGCGCAAGAAGTGCGTCAAAACAAAAATCAACAGCTTCGGTTCTGATTCAATCAGACCCGAAGCTGTTCTGGGCGAGATCGGGCGAAATCAGCCCTTGCGCATTTTGCTGAGCAGATAGTTGTCGTAATAGTTTTCCGCGATCTGCGTATAGAAAAGCACGTCCTTCATATACGCGTCGTGGCTCTCTTTTGTTTTCTTGAAGAGCGGGCTCTTCTCGGCAATCTCGTTCAGATAGTCCTGGGTGGCTTTGTAGCTGGCCTCCATGACCGGTTGCGGAAACGCGCGCAGCTCCGTTCCGTTCGCAATAAGCCGTTTCAGGGCCGCGGGGTTTACGCTGTCGTACTTCTCAAGCATCCAGGCGCCTGCTGCCGACCCGGCCTGGGTGAGGATCGCCTGGTATTGCTTGGGAAGCGCATTCCACTTCTCGTCGTTCACGATCATGTGCAGCATGGCGCCTCCTTCCCACCAACCGGGGAAGTAGTAGTACTTCGCCACCTTGTAGAAGCCGAGCTTCTCGTCATCATAGGGACCGACGAACTCCGCGGCATCGATCGTCCCCTTCTCGAGCGCTGGATACACATCACCGCCAGCGATCTGCTGCGGCACGACACCGAGCCTTGCGAGCACATGGCCGCCCATGCCCGCGATGCGGAACTTGAGGCCCTTGAGATCATCGACCGTCTTGATCTCCTTGCGAAACCAGCCGCCCATTTGCGTGCCGGAGTTGCCGCACAGGATGGCATGCACCTTGAAAGGCTTCAGGGCTTCGGCGCAGAGTTCGGCACCGCCGCCGAATGTCCACCAGGAATGTTGGTGGCGATGGTTCATACCAAAGGGCACGCCCGTCGCATAGGCAAGCACCGGCTCCTTGCCGATGTAGAGATAAAGCGGCGTCTGCGCGATCTCGACGGACGCGACGCTCACGGCGTCAAGCGCCTGCAAGCCGGGCACGATCTCGCCAGCCCCAAAAGTCTGGATCTGAAACTTGTTGTCTGTGGCCTCTGCCACATATTTCGCAAAGGTCTGCGCCGTGCCGTAGATGGTATCGAGCGACTTCGGAAAGCTCGACGTCAAACGCCACTTGATCTCGGGCATCGACTGCGCGATCGCCGGTGCCGCAACCAGCGTCGCCGCGCCGGCCACGGCGCCGCCTTTGAGAAACGTACGGCGTTTCATGATGTCATCACTCCTTCGGATTGCAATTCGATTGGGCGCCGCTTCCGCAGCCGGCCCGACGACATAAGGACCTATCCCAAACGCCTAGCCGATACCACAGTAGCCTACGACTGACCCAGCCCAAAGCCTCGAGCCTTGGCTATCGCGCCCATTTGAGGCAGAGGCGTTTGCGCTATCCGAGCTCGAAGGTAGTGACGCCGAATACCCGCGCCAGTCGCAATGGCGGTATTGCGCCGGTATACATGCGCGCGGTCTCGAACACTGGCGCAAGGCCCAAGTCTTGCGCCAACGCGACGGCGTCGCAGTTGATGCTGGGAACGTCGAGGAAGATCTCGCCGCCGCCCACGGGGGCCAGCAAAGCCGAGAGAACTGCCTCGGCGCTCGAGCGGTCGTCGGCCACCAGCGGGCCGATCTTGCGGCCCCTCCGGCACGGACGGATCACGCCCCAGCCGGCAAGCCCGCCATCGCGCACGAGCGCGCAACCGACATGCCCGGGCGAGTTGATCCAGGCGCGCAGGAACGCGGTGCGCCGAGCCGGAAACACCGTCGCGTCATACGCCTCCACGCTCGCCAACGGGACGTCGGTGAGCGTGATGACATTGGCCTGCGGCGCATCCGGAGGCGCGACGGTGCCGCCGTAACGGACGTTGGCATAAGCGAGCTCGAACCCGGACTTCCTGTAGTTCTCCTGCTGCGCCACCACGCCGTCGAGCCCGATCACGCGTCGGCCAGCGTGCGCGATGGCCGCGTTCCATATGCGCAGGCCGTAGCCACGGCCGCGCAGGTCTTTTCGCACGATGTAGAAACCGAGAAACGCGAAGCTCTCATCGTAATTGACACAGGAGACGGTCGCGATCGGAGCGCCGTCGAGCTCGGCGATGAAGAAGCCTTCCGGATCGGCCGCGGCGAAGCAGGTGGCGTCGGCGAGGCCCGGATTCCAGCCTTCGGCCGCCGCCCAGTCCAGGGCAACAGAGATTTCGTCCGGCCGCATCGTCCGGATGCGCAGGCCGCTCGTGGCGGGCGATCGTACGGATGGACTCATGAACCGATATCACCACGAGTGAGCTGTTACCGGCAACCAAAGAAACGCCATGGCCGCGGCGCCCGGGATTCCCTGGAAAACATCCGCTTCTGGCTTGAGAGCCGACGACTACCGCTTAGGCCTTTGCCACATCGGCTGTTAGGGTCAGAGCGGACATGAAGCAGCGAAGTCTCGACGGCCGCTTGTGACCCCTTCCGGACCTTCGGCTCGGTTTTGGCGGTGGCCGGCCCAGCGCCGCTTTCCCACCGGGGCAGGAGGGCGTATCCTATTGACGTAAGTTAAAGGTTCCGCGTTGAACCGAGGCTCCCGACGCGCCGCGTTTGATCGACCGCTTTGTCGACGTCGCTCCCGAACCGATCGGTTGCATCAACCAGGGAGGAACCCATGAACAGCAGCACCATCGACAAATGCGTCGCTGAGGCGATCGGCACCTTCTGGCTCCCCTTCGCGGGTTGCTGAATGTGGAGTTGTTCTCCCATTCCTTGAAGGGGCATCGTCAGGTTAAAATGCGGGCTTACTAACGACAGTTCAGAAACCAGCGGTAATGCGGGTCACCTCGGCCCTGACCTGAAAGGCATGAGTTCGGGCCTTACCTGATACTGATGGAGGATGCACCATGATGGTCAACGAGATTTCCGGCGTGAAGATTCCCGACAGCCAATTGGCGCGCGAAGCAACGCAGTTCATTCGCGACACCGAGAGCGACCTTCTGTTTCAGCACTCCACGCGCGTCTATTTCTGGGGTGCCCTGGCCGGGAAGCGGAAGGGGCTGACCATCGATCCGGAGCTGCTGTACACGGCGACCATGTTCCATGATATCGGCCTGACCTCCGGCTTCCGGGAAAGTCGGCTGCGCTTCGAGCTGGACGGCGCGAATGCGGCGCGCGACTTCCTGCGAAGCCACGGCATCTCGGAAAGCGATATCGAGAAGGTCTGGCTTGCGATCGCGCTGCACACCACGCCGGGAATCTCCGCGCACCTGCATCCCGTCGCCGCGCTTACTGCGGAGGGCGTGATGATGGATCTGGTAAGCCTTGGCTATGACGAATTCACCGACGCGCAGCGGAAGGCCGTGGAGACGACCTATCCCCGTCCGCCGCAATTCGCGGAGGACCTTCTCCAGGCGTTTTACGACGGCCTCAAGCACCGGCCGGAAACGACCCAACAAACCGGCCTCGCCGATATCATGGCCGACCAGGACCCCCATTTTCACCGACGCGACTTTTGCAGCCTGATGCGGAGCTCGCGTTGGGCCGGTCAGTCGGCGTCTTGAACCTGCAAATCGAAGACGTGAAAGGATAGGCTTTTCTAGCGTCGGCAGGCTGCCTATGAAGTAGCGAAGGCACTTCCGCTCATGGCCCTTTTGCAACCCCGGTCGACGCCCGCGATTGCGCCGCTCTTGGCGGACAAGCGGACGTCAGGCGTGCCGGACCCAAGCACACCGACGCGCAGACAGCATACCGTGACGTTCGGCAGCGGTGCTCGCAATGCCTGCCAAGCGACGGCGCCTCTCGTCCGGCTTCTCCCCTGCGTCACCACGCCGCCTGCCCCTCGATTGTAATATAGCTCACACGAGCAGTGATCGATCGGGAATAGTCTCATCCTGTGCATCCACGCGCAGCACCAGGAGTGTTGGCCATGACCGAGGGTAGCGCACACGACGCCGACAGCACGCAGATGCCCGGCAAATCCGACATCCGACGAGCAAGCAAACGGCGAACAGAAACGAGCAACTCCGACTCCGACGCCGTCCCCGACGGCGGCAGGATCGAGGCAAGCCCATCGCCCGTCCAGATCATTATGGCGGTCGCCGCCCTCGTGCTCGTTGCCGTGATCTCGTTCGCGACCGTTTTCGTCGTCGGTACCCTTTTCGTCGGAAACCGCGTGACCTACTGGATGATCGAGTTGATCTTCGCGCTACTGTGCGGAGGCGCCGGCGCCCTGCTCGGTGGATCGGCGGTCGTCCGCTCGACCCTGAGAATTCCGGGCAGTCCGGTGCGCGCGACCGTGGGCGGAGCGGTCGCGATGGTTATTGTTGGGTTTGCCTTGGCCTATCTCGGCCAGCCGCCTCTGGACGAGCCGCTGTATGCGCTGGACATTCACGGCGTGCCGGATCGCCAGACGGTCGGCGGCGACGAGTATCGAGTGTTCGTCGGCGCGAACAACTCAGACATCACATTCAGCCGGGATCCCGACAACGTCTCGCTCAAGATCCCACCCCGCGTCGGCACGCATAAGCTCTTGATCGCCGTCTACCGGCCGGTCGGTAAGGACGTATCCCGCACTTTCGCCCGATGCGAGCTCAGCTTCGAGATAATCGCGGGCGAGCGCAACGGGCCGACGCCGATGGATCTACTGTCGGTGGAGAGCTCTCCGCAACCGCACCTCTATTTCTCGCAGCACTACATCGAGCAAACCGTCACCGCCGCGCTACAGCGCAACGAGCTCGTCGCCGACGAAGCCTGCGTGGAGGGACGCGTGGCGACCAAGTCCGACAAGACGCCCCTCGACGGACATTTCACACTCCAGACCAACAGCGTACGCAGCAGGGCCCTGAACTTCGCCCGGTTTAGCCCGCTGCCGCGTTATTCGGTGCTGGCGCGCGACCGCGCGAACTCAGAACCACTGGACACCCAGCCGGACCTGCCGCCGCAAGCGCGGCCGGTGCCGGGGCATGCGAAGGTATCATCAGCGGCGAGCCCGCCGGAGCCGCCACCAAGTGCGTCGGCCTTGACGCAGGTGGCGCAAGCGGGTGGTCCTGTTCCGAAAACAGCCGCGTCGTCTGCGGAGCCCCGGGCGGAGCAGCGCGCACCCGCTCCGCCTGCTCCGGCCTCGGTCTCCGCTCCGGGCGCCACCACCACTCCCGCCGTGCACTCCGAGCCGAAGACCACCTCCGCAACCGACAGCGGATCGCTCAACGAGCAGGTGGATGCGTATGTCCGCGGGGAAGACCGCGACCGCACCCAGCTGTACCAATCTTGGGGCCAGGTTGCCGACTACGTCGTCAAGGGCCTGCGTGATGAATCCGCCAAAGGTTCAGCACTGGTCGCCCCCTATCTGAACCTGCTCTCGAATGCGCTGGGCGTGATCGACGACGGGAAATACCTTCCGCCGACGCTGCGGCCCAATTGGGATCAGTCGGTGAAGCCCGATCGCCTCTCCAACAAGCGCAACATTCCGGGCTTCCGTTTCGATGACTATCGGATCGTCGTCGAATCCCTGTGCAGCTCGGACGAAGATGTCCGCCGTGCCGCGCAGCGGTTGTTGAAACTCTATCCCTCGGACCACTTCCATCCGATCCTGCAGGCGCTGCCGCTGCAGCCCAATTTCAACCGCTGCCGGATCGACTTCACCGCCGAAACCGCCGCCTACTATTTCTACAATCGGATCGTGGAGTACGATGGGATCTTCGCATTGGACAAGGCAAGCCACGACTGGATCAGCCAGAATTACGCCGAGGGCACGGAGTGGGCAAAACGTGGCGAGGCGGAGGGCGGCTCACAGCCTCTCTTCAGCGCTATGCTTGACTATGCCCGTGGCCTGGTGCTGCTCGACCATGGCGAGAGGAAGGACGCACTCGCCTCCTTCAATTTGATGATTGGAGCGATCCGCAGCTCCGGCAGGATCTATCCCTCGAACCCCCGCCATATCGCGACGGCGCTCCGGCTGACCCTCGATCCCGGCAGCAGCGCCAAGACGCTGCAAGGCGCGTCAGCGGTGACTCCGCCTGAGCGCCGTCCGGTCGCGAAGGCCTATATCGTCGCCGACGGCAATGTGCAGCTCTTCGCTGTGCCCGACAACTCGGCCAAGCCATTCGGCAAGATGAAGTCCGATGTGATTGCCAACGTCTATTTGCGGGCCGGCAACTGGGACCTCGTGGAGGGCGGAAACCAGATCGGCTGGGCGCGGCGGCTGGTGACGAGCGCCGCGCGGTAGCCGATGGCTGGGCTCAGACTCCTCCACGTCCAGCAGCGCATGTTCAGGGGGTGAGCGTGGAGAAATACGGAGCCGGGTCAGAGCGGACATGACGCAGCCATACAAGGGTTTGACCGCTGTTGGAAAACAACCTGAGCGGCGCGGACCCGCGACTTCACAATTTCCATTGAACCAGCTCGGGCATAAGGAGACTTAAAGGTAGTCCGGGATTCTGTTCCGGGCTCCCCAGCAAGCCATCCGTCGCTTCTTTTCTTGGCGTCGTACCCGAGCACAAAAAGAGGTCTGCGATGACGATCACCCGACGTGCAGCCACCATTGGCGGTTTGAGTCTGCTCGCTGGCTCTTCTATCAGCACCATATCCAGAGCCGAATGGGGCGAACTCAATCTCGGCGAAGGGCTGGAGGATTTTTGGCTGGCGACGGATGCCTACATCTATGGTTACCCCTTGGTGACGATGGAAATGACCCGCAGGGTCATCACTAATGTCGCACGGCCCGAAGGCACCAAGGCGCCGATGGGACAATTGATCAGACTGCGTGAGTATCCCAACGCCTCCTTTCGCGATGTGACCGCGCCGAACGCCGACACTCTCTATACGACTGCATTCCTGGATGTCGGAAACGAGCCTTGGGTGCTCAGCATCCCCGACATGAAGGACCGGTACTTCCTGTTCCCTATGCTCGATGGGTGGACCACGGTGTTTCAGGTTCCCGGAAAGCGCACGACGGGCACGGGCGCGCAAACTTACGCTATCACGGGCCCGGGCTGGAACGGTGTGCTTCCACAGGGCGTTCGGGAATATAAATCGCCGACAAATATCGTTTGGATTCTGGGCCGCATCTACTGCACCGGCACACCCGAGGACTACAAAGCGGTCCACGAATTGCAAGACCAGTGCAAGCTGGTGCCGCTCAGTTCCTACGGAAAGACGTATACCCCGCCCGAAGGGAAGGTTGATCCGTCCATCGATACCAAGACCGCGGTGCGCGATCAGGTGAACCGGATGGACGCGAAGGCTTACTTCACCTTGCTTGCTCAATTGATGAAAACCAATCCGCCGGCACCAGAGGATGCCCCCGCTCTGGCACGGTTTGCAAAGATCGGGCTCGTTCCGGGCCAAGATTTCGATGCAAGCAAGCTCAATGCGGATTTTGTCAAGCGAATCCCTGAGGTCGCCTTCGACCGGATCATGGCTCAGTTCAAGCTCAACAGTGAGGTCAAGGACATTAACGGCTGGGGGTTTACGACAAAAACGGGCATCTACGGCACCGACTACCTCATGCGGGCCCTGGTGACGGCCATTGGTCTCGGAGCTAATCGACCGCAAGATGCGGTCTATCCGACTTCGCTGAAGGACGCCGAAGACAGTTCCTACGATGGTGCGAACAAGTACGTCATGCATTTTCCGAAAGGACATCTACCCCCGGTAAGCGGCTTCTGGTCCCTTACAATGTATGATGACAAGTATTTCTTCGTGAACAATCCGTTGAACCGCTACTCGATCAGCCCTCGACAGAATCTCAAGACCAATCCCGATGGGTCCACCGACCTCTACATCCAGAAGGATTCACCCGGACCTGGCAAGGAATCTAATTGGCTCCCAGCACCGGCTGGCAAGTTCATTCTGATGCTCCGTATGTATTGGCCCAAGGAAGGCACCCCATCCATTCTCAATGGTTCGTGGAAAATTCCGGCCGTGACAAAGCAAGAGACATGACTTCGCTTGTCGGCTGTTGTGAAGGGTTTCGGATGCCGGCCGCGTGAGGGACAGCGCCGCGGGCTCGGCGGCCGGCATCCGAAACCCGTCACAGCAGCGGCCGGCGCAGACGCGCATGGCGGCGATTGGTCGGTGCCGAGGCTACTTTCGTCGACGCCGTGTTCGCTTTAGGGGACTCAAGTTCGATTT
>NZ_JBVAPG010000126.1:0-23785 GCF_055413685.1 Bradyrhizobium sp. LeoA1Lang
TTGGAGGATGGACCGCCTACTATGGAAAGCCTGGTCCAAAGGTGATGCGCCTGGGCCTCGAAGCCTTCCGTCGCATCAAATACGGCACCACTTTGAGGCTCAAAAATGTGTGAATCGGATAGCCGGTCACCGGGGAGAGCACGAAGTAAGCCGTAAACCACTGCGCAGGGAATGTATCGACCTAAAAACCACATATAAATCAATGCGATGGGGCGGATGTGTCGACATTTGTGTCGCGATCCGATGGAGCCATAATTTGCTGTGCAAAATTCTGCGATACACCGGGTGATGAGCCCATGATCAAGATCCTGCTGCTACTGCTGACGCCGGCGATGATGACCGGCGCAGCGTCGGCGCAACAGCGGATTGACTCGTGCCGCAAGGCCATCGGCCGCTTTTTCGAACCCAACAGTCACAATACGACGACGGTCTACGATGCCGCCGGGCGGAACGTCGGCAGACCACGAACCTTGCTAAGTGGTAACGACTGCCCAAGGGAGAGAAGATGAAGCATCCTCAACGGGCGCCACAATGGGAGCGTCATCGACCGGTTTGGCGGCGGAGGACTTCTTCCGGGTAGCGGCTCGTTGGAGCCGCCTGATATTCTGAAGAGCCGCCTTCGCTTCGTCTCCATCCACAAGATCACGCTTCAGAACTTCTTCGCGCAATAGCGATCTCAGATAGTCAACTTCAACTTTTACTCCGGAACTCATTCGACGAATTTCACGTCGCAAGACTTCCAAGATAAAATCGGTCTGTAAGACCGCTGCCACAGTGAACTTGTTAGTCACCTGCTTGTGGAGCAGAAATTCGGCCATAGAGCCTTTTGAGAAACCCTCGCGGCTCAGATTACCGAAGCACTCAAGAACCTCTGGGCTTCTGGCGCTCGTCCCGATCGCATCCAACTCGCAAACAAGAATCTTTTCGATAGGCTGGCCGAAGTGGACTTTGTAGACCCGCCATTGGGCACCGTTTGTCAGAACGACCCACTCAATGCCTTCATTGGCAGCATAATCAATCGCCTGTTTGACATGAACATCCTTGAGTTCAATGCCTATGGCCTTTACTTCGATTAGGAACCTGATTTCTTCATCAACCTTCACAGCCAAATCCACGTATGTACCGCGGATCGCGTACTGGCTGGTGATATGAAGATATTTGTCATAGCCACAAATATCGAAGAGCATATCGTTGATGACGGTAACAGTGTCAGCTTCGCTGACATCACGTTTTTGCAAGCTAGCCAGAATGCTCTGATATTTTTTCAGCTGCGTTGTGATGCGCGTCGACACTTTTGCTGATAGTTTGGCCATGCTTGCCCCAAAAAAAATCGTGTGAAGGCGATCCCTTACCCACGTCCGCTATAATAGCAGCGAGCGTCGCGCGTTGTGATTACGCGTCAAACAGTTGTTCTGGGCAAACGTTAATTCTGGATGAAATGCCTGCCCCGTAAGACTACGGCTCGATTTACCTAGTTGATCGGCTCCGCTCGTGATCGCCCTACCTTGAGCGAAGCCGGCATTGATAAGAATCTCGCCAAAGAAGGCCGCAAGCTCGGAGCGCTATCGGACCGCGAATCGGCCTCCATCTTATGCCCAGTCCCGCGGGAAAATGAATTGCGTGTAACACTTTTCAAGACTGGCGAAGATTTCTTCCATTTGATGCAACGGTGCTCGCTCTTCTCACGGTCCTAGTCTCCGTACTTGTGACGGGGGCGCCCTCATTTTTTTCATGGTTTGAAGGAGGGCTCACTGATTTGCACGTGGTGTATGACCGTGACGATCAGGCTGGAGGTGTCATTCTGACAGCGTACAACGGTGGAAACATTCCAGCCCACATCAAAAAAAAATCAGCCTTACTGTTCCGCTTAAAAACGCGAAAGGTCAAACAACCTTTGATGGCCATGCAGTGAACAGAGGCGAGCAAAGCCGACCCGATAAAGACAAGCAGGACGACGAGGATTATTTTTTACCACCTAACACCCACAAATTCATCAAGATTACGTTTGATTTGATCACCGTTCCCGCTGGCCTCGCAAAAGATGATTTCGATGGCGAGTGTACATTTCACTTTGAGGCAAACGCCTTCTACCCACACAGCACTCGAAGGCGGGAAAATGCAATAAAGGCGCCGCCGGACCAAAAAATTCCCTGTACCAACCTTAGTGTCGTGGGTGCTCGCCACTAGGCAGAAATACGAGGTAAGTCGCACATACGCATCGATCTTTATCGCCGTCCCAATGTGCAATCTATTCAGTCACCACCAACCAAGAAGCGATCCTGCGCCTGTTCCGGGTGATGAACAGATACGTCGGTAACCTCGCCCCGATGCCCGGCGTGTTTCCGGATTATCCCGCGCCGGTGATCCGCAACACCGGGGCCGGCTCGCAGATGACGCTGATGCGGTGGGGCATGCCGCCACCGCCACGCACGCCCGGCCCGCCGGTCACCAACATCCGCAACACGTCGTCGCCGCACTGGCGCCTGTGGCTGAAGCCGGAGAACCGGTGTTTGGTCCCGGCGAATAGCTTCGCCGAGTACGCACTGGAGCCGAACCCGGAGACCAAGAAAAAGGATGTCGTCTGGTTCGCGCTCAATGAAGACCGGCCGCTGTTCGCATTCGCTGGCATCTGGACAGAGTTCAAAGGCGACCGTGGCACCAAGTCCAAGCCGATACCGGGACCACATCTCGTCTACCGTTTTCTGACGACCGCGCCGAATGCTGTGGTCGCGCCGATCCATCCGAAGGCCATGCCGGTGATCCTGACCACCAATGAAGAGCGCGAGGTTTGGATGCGCGCACCGTGGGATGAGGCGAAGGCGTTGCAGCGGCCGTTGCCGGACCATCTGCTCAGGATCGTCATGCGCGGAGCTGAGAAGGAGGATCGGATAGCTGCGTAATACCCGGCAAACTACGGGGCCTCCCTCAAAAAGTGCAGAATGTCCTATCTACAGCTTGCGCGCCGTCCGAGCCTCCGGTTGAATAGCAGTTATGCGGGCTGGGGCCGTCATAGTACTTCTGGGCCTTACGGCTCTCGGAGCCTACGCCGTGGGTCGTCAGGACGTGCCCGCGAGCAGGTCCTCTGCCTCCATTGTCCCAGTCGCACCGTCCGAATTTGCGAAGCCAATGGCCTTGACCGCCACGACCGTCGACGCTCCGGCCCCCGCCACTCCGACAAGACCAACGACGCAGGCGACAAGCCCATCCGAAACTGCATCGCCGGCGAAGAGCGCTCCGACCGCCAAACCTGCGCAGCCGGACACAAGGAAAAAAATCGAGGCCGCGCTGACCGCCGCGGCCATCGCAGCGATCATCATAAAGGCCAGCCGAGACCAATACCACGCCACCGGAAGGCCTTGCGCCTGCCCGGATGACACGATGCGGAACGGTAGGTCGTGCGGTGGACGAAGCGCGTACTCGCGACCTGGCGGAGCGGCTCCGCTCTGTTATCCAAGTGACGTGACGGCTGAAATGATTGAGTCCTATAAACGGCGAACTGCATCACGTTGAGGAGGACAAATCCGGTTGGCATACGAAGACGGTGGGAGGGCTGCAACACGCATCAGATCGTGGCCCTTGACATCGTGCGGCGACCGAAGACGACGCCGGTCCATGAGACGGAGCGCTTCATGCACTGCAAGCTGTGCTCGGAGCAGCGCGGCTATCCCTACAAGCGCAGCCATCTGATGGCGCTGCGGCCGAACAAGATCACGGCGAGCGACCTGCCATCGCACTGTGGCCGGGGGAGCGGTGAGCAATTCGTTCTACAGCCAAAGCCATACCGATATCGAAAGGCGTCAACGATGGCACTGAGCGACGCATGCGCTGAATTTCTAATCATAACAACAAGAGCGGCTGAGGAACTAGCGGATTTTGTTCACTACTACTCTGCACCAGATTATCCGATTTCCTACGGCTCTGAAATTGACGCGCTTCGGCGTGCATGTCTAGCAATCAAGCAGTCGCCATATGATCCCGAAGCATTTGCGAACCTGTTTCGCTTGGCCGCCTCAGTTATGATGTTTCTCGACGCGCCTCCCGATACGGAGCATAGCGTCCGCCGGCAAGCCGAAATGAAACGGCTGATCAAACTGCTGGAGGAGCCTCTAGACGAAGCCGAAAAGGCTGCACTGCCCGCAGTTGTTCAGAATGTGATGGTTGAAACAAAGCTCACTCCACTTGCCGCAGAACGTCTCAAAGCTATGTTGTCGAAGGTTGGGAAGTCGACTTATGACATTGCAATCAAGATCATCAGCGATATCGGATCAGCAACAGTGAAGAAAATGCTGGGCCTCTGACGCTCTCCAATGTGCAATCTCTACAGCATCACCACGAACCAAGCCGCCATTGCCGGCCTGTTCCGCGTAATTAACCGCTATGTCGGCAATCTTGCACCGATGCCAGGTGTGTTTCCCGACTATCCCGCGCCGGTCATTCGCAACACGGGCACAGGCACGGAGATGACGGCCATGCGCTGGGGCATGCCGCCGCCACCGCGCACCGGCGGCCCGCCTGTGACTAACATCGGCCGCGTCGCCGCACTGGCGCGGCTGACAGCCCCAACGATTGGCGACATCCGCATGGGCCTACAGACCACGGGGGACCTGCCGGGACCGCGCGACCGCCCGCCTTCACCACAATTCGAGTTTTGATTTTTCGGGTTTCGTTTGCAACGAGCTGATCGATGGCGTCTTGAAAGCCTTGGGCGTGCTGCGCTCAGGATCGATCACGTCGCCTTAGCCAATAGTCTATCCGTGGTCGTCCGGAATTGAGCCCAAGGCGCCCAGCGTGGTTTTAGGGGTTTCCCTTGGCGGGGGCTTTGCGTTGCCGTCTAGCGGATTTGTTTGCGTTTTAGAAAATGGGGGTTCGGCCGTTCAGCGGCCGGACCTCTTTTTCCTGGTCTTCCTTCGATGGCTAGGGGTTGGAATGATCGAGCAAAAAGGACCGTGAAACGCTGGCGCGCGCCCTCCAAGAGGCATTCGGCGGCGTTCTGGCCGTGGCGGCGTTGGCGCGTCTGAGCGTCCGGTGCTCGCGCCGGCGTGCAGGTCCGGCGTAGTCGATTTCCTGGATCGCGAGCGGCTAGTCTAATTGACCACATCCGCCTGCCAGCGGTTCGAGAACCAAAAGATGTTGACGAGGCGCGGTCCCGGCGACATCTCGAGCAGGCCGAGATGGTCGAGCAGATTCAGCGATGGCGACACAGTGCGACGTGAAGTCGACGTAGGACACGCTCGCGCTGCTACCGTCACAGCTTGTGCTTCGCCCGCATCGCAGCGGCGAACGCCTTGCCCTCATTCACCCAGGTATCGAGCGGCAGGTCGTTGAGCGCTTTCACCATCACGCGCTTGGTAGCGAACAGCTTGTCGTTGTCGAACTCGAAATACCAATAGCCCTTGCCTTTGTGCCGGTACAGCTTCAGGGAGGGGTCGCCGATCAGGTGGACGACGGTCGCTGCGTTGAACATCGTTAGTTCGGCTTGCTCCGATAGCTTCGTTCGATGACCCGGCCGCCCGCGTCATAGGTGGTCGTGGCGTTGCCACGGGTCGATGAGCGCCCGGAGACGCGCCCGCCGGCATCGTAATAGGTGGTCGACCCTTGGCTATCGGTGGAGGAACGTCCGATGACCCGGCCGGCGCCATCGTAGTAAGCGCGCGGCCGCGCCAGCGCGGCGGTCGGTAACAGCAGTATCAATAGGACGACCTTGATCACCGGGAAGCCTCCATCCTGGGATCGAACACCAGCTCTCCATTGCGAGTGTCAATCCTGAATGGAGCAATCGCGTTGATCACAGGGAAGGCTATGATCGGCGGACCCTCGGACACGCTGGCCGGAAGGTTATGCAGCACATGGCCGCCGATCATGACATCCTCGATGTTGATGGTCTGTTGCTTGATCTCTCGACCGTCGGCCATCCTGAACATCGCTGGCCTTCCCCAGCTACCCTGCCGCTCCCTGACGATCTTGGCGGCAAGATCACTGCTCACCTGCATCATCGTCGCTCCGGTATCCAGCAACATGCGAATCGGATTGCCTCCGACTAGCACGTCGATGGCAACGGCCTTTCCATCCCCTAAGGGATGGATCGGCACGCTGTCCTTTGCCGCCCGTTTGGGAGCAGGAGAAGGGCTGACCTGGACCGGCGGAAGCTCCTCCGTGCGAGAGGGAGGAACAACCTGGCTGGAGGGCTGAGGTATGTCCTCTTCTTCAAAGTGGCAGCTGGCCTTGGAGTGCATATCGAGTGCCTTGCCCCTGCCTTTGGTCGTGTCGTAAATCCACTCGAAGTAGTAAGGCTTGTTGGATTTATTGAACTTGATCTCTCCGATCATTACCTTGGCGCCGTTGCGACGCAGGGTTCCAGCCCACTGCGTCTTGTTGCGGTCGGTCATATCGGTGATCACATACTGCTCCGACCTCGAGACGTAGCCACCCTTGAGGAAGTAGTGGGTGACTTGCCAGCGATGGGTCTGCGGAATGTAAGAGACCTCGACCTTGATCACAGGATTGGGGTCGCCGCTTTCATCTCCGTACAGGACCACCGGAGCATCGCAGGTCATGTAGTTGGTCTCGTCTCCATCGGCATAGTCAGGACTGATCGGCTGGTTCTGCCAGCGCGGCGGCTCGCCCTCCTGGACAGGCATCAGCCCAGCCCTGGAGACCCAGCCGACGGCGCCGTTCCAATTGATCTTGCACCAATCGGCACCGCGGATGCCGTCCTGCCTGGCCACGCAATATGGCGCACCGGGCCAAGTGACAGTGCCGCCTGCCGGGATAGACCCGACCAAGGCATAGTTGGCGCCCGGGCCGCTTCTGACGTTCATCTTCCCACCGCTTACATCATACGGGACTTGCAGGCTTGCTGCGTGTGCGGCCGTGATCATGGACGCAGCCACAGCGAAGGTAGTGGCTATTCGTTTCATAGTTTCATCTCTTTCATTGCTTGCTTAGTGATGCGGGATTGCATCGTACTGCCCTCTCGCATCGGTCTCTTGAGCCTGGCTGACTGCAAACACCGTTCGAGTTCGGCCAGCATCTTCTCGAGCACGTCGATGCGCGCCCGCAGTCGTTCGGCTTCGGTGCGCATCACTTGGTGGCCTTGAAGCCGACCAAGGCATGGCCGTCCTGATTATGAAACCGGAAAACTCCCTCGTTGGTCGACCGGTTGGTGACCAGCACGATGCGACAGCGCAGTTCGTCCGACTTGCGCGATGTCTCGGTCGCGCTCTTGATGTAGAGCAGACGCAATCCGAAGGCGGTGCCCGCGGGGCTTTGCTCGACCAGCTCGTTCATTTCGTCTTGAATGGCGCCCTTGTCGCAGGTCCATTCATCCTTGTTGCTGTAGTCCGGCAGATCTGCCGCATGGGCATTGCCGATCAGCAGCGTGGCGGCGATCGTGGTGGCGATCGTGAAGCGTGTGGCGGCGATAGTCATTTTCGATTTCTCCGTTTGCTTGTGTTCGGGGTCTTTCCCCGCGACCCCGAGCCCGCTGGCCTTGCGGCGCCGGGCGTGAGTCCGTCAGATCAGATCGCCTTGAGATCCTTGGCGGTGAGGCCGATTCGGATGGCTAGGCGAAGGAGCTTCGCGACCGGATCGGCGACGGGTGAGATTCCGTTCGCGTATCGTTGCGACTGGCGGTGCGACAGGCCGAGGTGTTCAGCCGACGCGACGATTGAGAGACCGAGTTTGTTGAGCGCGGCGCGGTATTCCGCGGCAGTCATCTCCGCCTAGGGGTTTTTGTGGTGGCGCGCCTTGGCAGGCCGGGCGCGGAGGATGTCGCGTTCGGCCTTCAGTATGGCGATTTCGTCGCGCAGGATGATCTTGATCATGGTCGTGACGCCTGTGATTTCGGAATATCGATGGGCGGTATATGTCACGCTGTCCGACCCGGCGGCTTGTCGAACCGCGCCAAAAATTTGTGACCCGCAGCCAACTGCGAGGCCCGCTGACAGCAAATCAGCGATGAGCCTGCTAATACTTAGAGCCAGCTCCTGGCGCACGAGCCAGTCGGCAAGGTCATTGCCGTTGACGGCGCAGGAGGCGACCGTGCGCCCGCATCGATCGATTGTTTATCTGAGTGCATGACACTGGCCGACTACCGATGAATGCCGCCCGTTCGTTAGCCGCCTTGGCGCCGCATCGATATGGCAGGCTGTCCTCGCCCCGGCAAAGCTTGCTGCTCTCCGGCGCGTCGATACCCCAGAGGCCGACGCGGGAGCCGTGGATTTCTAACGTGTCGCCGTCAATGATGCTCGCCCGGCCGATGAGATCAGCTTGGGCATCCGCAGCGGTCACCGCGAACAAAACTGCGATTCCAATTGTCCATCTCATGCCGCCGTTTAGAGCCAGAGCACCCGTCTCTCAGCAGCCCCTCTATACAACAACCGAATCAGCCGGGAACCCGAAACTCCCGGGGCGACTTGCCAGTCCATCGTCGGCAGGCGTGACTGAAGGAACTCGCCTCCTCGAAACCGAGAAGCCACGCTATCCGCGAGATCGGCATGCCATCTTCCTCCAAATAACGGATGGCCAAACTCGCCTTGAGCTGCTGCAGGATCACATTAAATGTCACGCCCTCTTCGGCGAGCCTGCGTGTCAACGTCCGCTCGCTCATTCCAAGCTTCTTGGCGACAACGCTCGCCTTTGCCTGGCCGTGCGGAAGCAATGGGGAGATTGCATTCTCGACCGCAGTGCGCAACTTGCCGGTGTTGCTCTTGCGAGAACTCAGGCTCTCTTCGCAGGTTTTGAGCAGGATTTTGTTCAGCCGCGCGTCGGCGCCGACCAGCGTCCACTCCGCCGAACCAACTGGGAAATCGATCTCGTCGACATCGCTGCCAAATTCGAGATCTTTCCCGAGAGAGCCGGCAAACTTGGCGATGCCTCTCGACCGAACGTGACTGATGGATACACGTTTAGGAAAGAACCGACGACCACTCAACACGCGAGACGCTCGAACCATTGCGATGATGCAAAATTCGATCTGCTGATAATCAGCATGGCGTGGAATCCCCGAATAGACTAGGCGCAGCTTGGGTTCGCGCGCCTCTTGATACTGAAGCACGATCGCTTCATTGGTGATACGGCTGTAGCGCGCGGCACGCTTCAACGCATCTCCGAGCGTGTCGGAGGATGCCATAACGTAATACAGCAATCCGAGATCCCGAAGATCAAACTCGTTGCCAAGATTAACGCCAAGAAAGTCGTCCTTGAGTGCTTCGGCTGCGGCTTGAAGAAAAGCGACTTGGTTGGAGGCACCGATACGTCGCTCCGGGTCGTCGATCTGTTCGATGGTCAGTCCCTCGCGCAACAGCAGCGGCTCCAACTTGATACCCGCTCTGCGCACGCGATCGGCTGCGAGTCGCGACAATCCTCCTTGCACCGTCGGCAGGTCGGACAGTAGCTTGATCGATCGCCCTGTGGTGGTTCGCGACATAAATTCGCAACCAAGACTTTGGCAGAAAATAACAAAAGAGTTCCTTGGCGGCAACCTAAATGCGGCGATCGTGATGCACGGCGCGAAGTGGCCGATCCTGTTGAACGCCGCGCTGATCGGATTCTTCCGCGGCCTGATCTGGCTGTGCCCGCGCTCGTCGGGAACTTCCTAAACGTGGAGCGGGAAAGATTGCATCCCTGGCGAATTCCGTTGGTGCTATTACTTTGATCGGTGTCGCACTGAGGGAGGCATCGATGTCTGGCAAATCGCGATACGGCAGCTTCGGGAGCGTTAACAGACATGACGCGACCAACATCGCGACCGAGAAATCCATCCGCGCAGCGGCAAACACCGCGGCCGCCAGTGACGTAGCCGTTCAGGCCTCGTGGGCGCAGTACGTTCAGAACCTTGTAAGCGAGCAGATCGCAGAGATCAGTGACGGCGTCATTGAGGGATTGCGCGAGGGCATCAACGAACAGGTCGGTCGCCTTCGACGCGAGTCGGATTGCAATTCAGCGAAATTGGAACGGGCGCTGGCCGATATCCGCGCGGCCAAGGCGGAAATGCGGGAAGCGATCCGAACCGAGCTTCGCGCCGAAATGCGCGCTGAGATCGCAGAGCGGACGGCGCTGATCAAACAGCCGGCCGACGGCATACCGGGTCCGCGCGGTGAAAAGGGTGAGCCCGGTTCGCTGCCGATGATGGAGCCGTACATTGCAGGCCGCATCTACTATCGCGGCAACGTGGTGGCCGATCAGACCGGAAGCTATCAGGCCAAGCGCGACACCGCGAAAGCGCCCTGGCCGGAGAGCGAAGACTGGACCTGCCTGGCGCGATCCGGCGCAGATGGCAAGGATGGTTGTACAATCCGGTCTCGCGGCACCTATGATCCGAACGGGAAGGACTACCGCCGTCTCGACGTGGTCATGCTCAATGGGTCCACTTTTGTAGCGTTAAGTGACGATCCCGGCCCATGCCCCGGCGAAAACTGGCAGCTGTTCGCTTCCGCGGGCAAGCGTGGCCAACAAGGCCAGAAGGGTGAGCGCGGTGAGCGCGGCCCCACAGGTCCGCTCGCGGTTGCGCCTCGCATCGCCAGCACGGAAATCGACGCCGATTATAACTTGATCATCCTATACACGGACAACTCTTGCGACACCATTCCGCTTCGCCCGGCCTTCGAGCAATTCCAGATGGAGACCGGGTGAGCATGAAGCACGATACAATCGAGCCTTTCCACCGCGATGACCTGAAGCGCGCCAGAGAACTAACTTATCTCCGCGCATCCACGGAGGCTTACTTCCTGCTCGGCATCAAGGGCTGGAAGTTCGACCGCGAGACATTTCGCTTGACGCCGGTCCTACTCGACGGCAGCGACGGGCCGGTCGCGGAATTGCGCGAGATGTACGCGCACTTTCTCAGGGAGCACGCGCGCAAAGGCGGTTAAGGTACACCCGGGAGCGAGATGTTGCTGCGCCAGCACGGCGCGTCCGCCCGGCGCTGGTATGGTGGCGGGCCGTGCCCTCACTGGATCAAGGTCAAGAACCCGAAGCATCCGGCCTATCGACGGGTGCAGGATCAGTTTTGATGGTCGCGTGGAGTATTGCGTATGCGTATCTCGCCCTCGATCGTGCCGCCGTCTGACGACAATGACATCTATCTGGTGCTGGACGAATTCGGCCACCGGCTGGGCCGGGCCTGGCGGGAGACCGACGAAGAGGACACCGACCGCGCCACGTTGCTGCGCCATCTGATGGAGGGCCAGTACAGCAACCCGGTTCGCATCGTCAGCTTCAACACCGCCGAAGGCTGGTCGCGCGATGCTTCAGAAGAGATCGCCACCGAGCTGAGCCAGCGCTGCGCCGAGCGCGGCGAGATCCCGCCGAAGCTGGAGGACTTTCTCGAGCGGGGTGGACACCGCGTCGATATCCAGCTTTCGCTGTTATAAAGAAGGGTTCAACTAACCCTACTCGCGGACAGGGGCCAGCTTCCGCGCACGAGCCGGACCCGCTCGATGCGCCCGCATTCCTCGCAGCGATATTGAATGAGGTCCTTGCCGTCGTCGCCCGGGCTGCTCCGCTCAAGCCGCATCGTCTTCTTGCAGATGATGCAGGAGATCAGTGCGAGCAGCGGGTTGCGATCGTCATTCACGGCTTTCTCTCGACCCAGTCTGAAAGCACGAGCTGCCGTTCATAGCGACTGCGGTGTTTGCGGCTGTGATGTTTTGCATCGCCACCGCGCCGAACGACCTTTGCCTTCGCGCGCGACGACGCCGGCTTTTTCCAGCCTCCACAGACTTATGAGAAGCGAAGAGGTTTTGCCGGGCAGCGTTTCTTGAACGGACACGTCATGGCCGAGTTTCAGCATTTCCCGGACCATGGCTTCTGCTGTCATCGGCCCGTGCTCGGCTAGGATTTTGCGCATCACTATCAGCCGCGTGCTACTCAATTCATCCTCGCGGGGTTTGACCGCCCCGGCACCGAAGGTGTCACCGGATCTGCGCCGGGGCGTCGCGTCCTCACGGCTGACCCGAGGGAGGCAGGGGGAGTCAGCGCGAGAGATCGCCCACCGAGGCAGGCACATTCGACGCCGCGCGTCTGCGCACTATGTAACCGAAGGCCTCAAAAATTCGAGCTGTCACGGCACAAACTGCACTGACGTCCGCTCTGCGGTTGTGCTTTGCTGATCGTGCGACCTCTCGCTGATCACCCCCAGCCCCCTATACCCCCGGTCGGCGGAGAGGGAGCGCGCCCCGGCGTCGATCCGCCCAATGATCGCGCCGGGGCGGCTAACTTATCGCCAGAGGGGAGGCCAGCGTCATGCAGGACCGTCTGTTTACCGCGCTCGTCGTCATGGCCGGCATTCTCTCGACGTTCATGGCGGCGATTGCGGTTCTCTCAATTCAGGGACTTGCTGGCGGCTTCGATCGGCCACGCGCCGACCCGGTAAAAGGTCTGGCTGGCCGGATGCCACCCCGCACGATCAAGCGGCTTTTAGGGAAAGCCTTCCTCAAGTCCGGACCGGTATCTGCGAGGTAACGATCCGCTTGGCCGCATCCACAACCCCTGCGTCCGTGAGCGTCGAAACGAACGCCTCGTACATTGCAAAAGGATACTGGGTCGGTCCGATAATAATTCGGTCGAGCAATTCGTTCGGGTCTAAGCCGGTCAGCCCAACCTCTGCATTACTTTTCAGCGGTAGTCTGAAAATTCGCTGCGGCACCCCTGCCACGGATTCAATCGACGGTCGCAAGTGCTCGTCTGTATGACGAGCGGGGGCATGAACGAGACGCCATTCCCTTTCTTCGTGAAATCCTTCGTGCTTTAAGCACACCATCGCGCTCGTCAGCATTATCTGGACGGTCGCAAGCAGCCACGGTCGGCCGATGCTCTGCAGAAACTGCTGGTTGTCGCGGATGTTGGCAACCACCCCATCCAGCTCGCCCGCGAATTCCTGATCGGTGAAGTACGCCACCGGACTCAACTCTGCGCCAAGCGTCGCGTTTTTCCCGAGCGCCAAATCCAGCTTAATCACCATTGCAACGCGGGCCGTCGAGTTGCCGAAAGCACGCCACATCGACAGTCGGCCGTGTGTGTCCTCGCGGTCGTCGTGTTCAGATATCGATGCGATATAAGTCAAAAGCTGATTGGCCCTCAGCGCCTGATCGAACTGGGCGATTGCCTCCTCAGCGATCCCTGGAGAACACCCGTTTAGGGCTGCCGAGAATGCATCTCGATTCGCCTCGTCACCGAAATATCGGCGCAGCACATCGTAGCCATGGTGCACTTCGCGGTAATCCGACATGCAAACCGTGTTTCGCATCCAAAGACATCGGTGGCGGATGATGTTGAGCGCGTTCTCGGCGGACGTGTAGTGAACGAACCGGCCTTTCCGGGCAATCATCTCCTTTCGTTTGCGATCGGCGTATGGAAACAGGATGCCGTTCAGTCTGCCGATCTTGTCCAGCTCTTCGGCTGTCAGTTGTGCCATTTCACGTCCTGCGCTTCTTTTACTTGAGCGCGGATTTATCCCGTGTTGCCTTGGAGTCAGCAAGCCCGAATGGTCGGACTTCACCGGTAAAACTAGGAAGTCTGTCCACTTGTGCACCGGAACGGCTCAGATTCTCGGTGATCATCCGCGCGCCCATTCCACGATCAGGACCACCATGATCAGCAGCACGAGACTGATCAGCCCACGCGCGACCATGCGCAATTGCAACTGGACACCCAATTCCAGTCCCTGCCGGGCGGCCGGGCTGAAGGCCAAAAGCACGGTCAGGATGCCAGTCACGATCATTGCCACGCCAAATAACTCGATGGTCATTGCCCCTCCGGTTCGGTGGCCGCCAGCGCTGAGTTGCTGGCAGTCTCGAACAGCCGCTTACTTTCAGCTCAATCTCAAAACTGATCCTGCATCTTCTGTTCGTTAGCGATCCTCCTCGCTCGGGTGCACCCATTTATAAGGTGCTCGGTGAGTTTAATCATGTGCACGGGCGGCGCGGTGTGGCCCTTGCGGCAGTGGCGGCACTTCAGCGAGGCTTCCAGTTTCCAGATCGGGGTGTCGCGCGGGCGGCGGATGCAATCCAGCGGGATAGACGCGCGGGTCTTGCAGCGGTTGCACTCGACCTCCAGCCAGGTCAGCCCGCCCTTGAGGCATTGCCCGATGGTCGGCGACGGCTGCGCCGGCCCGCCATAGCCTTCCATGCGAACGGACCATGCCTCGGCCTCGGCGCGGTCGGCGGCCTTGATCGCCTTGGTCGCCTCCTCGCGGGCGTGTTTGGCGCGGATGGCAGCGCCCATGATCTGGCCGCCCCAAATGACCTCGCGTGACTTCGTGCCCATGCCGCGATTACAGCGAGTCACGACCTCCGATTCAATCCACTAGGACTAGCGTCGGTTGGTTGGTCGAGCCCAAGGCCTCGGTCAATAGTTAGTGCTGTTGCTGCGCGACCAAAAAAGAGAGCCCCCGGCTTCCAGTGGGGGCTCCGCAAGGTCTCGTCTCGTCTTCAAGTAGGCGCCAAATGTGAAAAGGGGCATCTCCACATTGAGCGTGAGCAGTGTGTCATGCCGAGCTGTGAGATCAATAACCTGGGTTGTGGGGCTGGTGATCGCCTTCGCCATGTTGTGGCGGGTAGTGCCCCGGCGGGGCGGCTCTTAACCTAGGTGGTAGATCGTGCCGGTTGGCAATGGCACCCTTACGCGCGCTGGTGGAGACAGTCCGCTAGGCGCGTTAACTTGCAAATGGACCAGATGAATTCGAAAAATTCGGAAGGTGCCATTCAGATGCTGGTTTGGGCCATTGAGGAAATTGCGAAGACCGGCAACAAAAAGGCCGAGCACCACGCGCGTCTGGCATTGAAGCACCTTCGGCCATCAGACGACGAACGCACAATATCTTAATCAAGCTGCTTGACGCGGTGCGTTGCTGGTCGCGTTCGCGTCAACCGCTTCGCGTCCCTCGCCCTCGATATGGCCTACGCGCTATCGCCAGAACACAGCAAACGCTGCCATCATGGCCGCCGCCACACAGGCGAGACCGACAATATAGGGCATGTCGCGTTTCTCGCGCGGCGTCATGATCACTTCCTCTCGTTGTTTTAACCCGAACCAGCGCTTGCTCATTCATTCCCGTCGGCCAGAGCGTGCTGCCCCGACGCGACTGGAGCGACGCGCCGGGGCTGCGCTTCCTCTTCCGGCCGACCACCGGGCTGAGGGTCGAGACAATCGGCCGAGAGGTTGCCGCGAGCCAAGCGCAGTCTGGGGCGGGAAGTCTGTGCACTTGTGCACCCACGGCATTCGATTTCGCGCGCGGAACGGGGCCGCGCCGCTCGCCTAGAAAGCGCCGCTTTTCGGGAAAAGGTGGTAATCTTTCTAGGGCGGCAGGATGAAGCACTACAGCGTTTATGTGATCGGAGCGGATGGAGCGATTTCCATGCGCCTCGATCTTCATTGTGCGAATGATGACGATGCAAAGAAACGAGCGCTGCTAATCGCATTTCAACATCAGACGGTCGAGCTGTGGCAAGGAGCGCGAATGATCGTGGAGTTCAAGCGACCGCATTAAAAGAAAGCCCCCGGAAGAGGGACATCTCTTCGGGGGCAGCTGCAAACAGTCTTCACGAGCAGTAAGGGGCGCTGAAAGAGAAACGGAAATATCTCGACCAGGGTGGCATGCCGACTGGTGAGATCAATAACTTAAGTTATGAGAGCCGCTTGAGTTTGTTGTCGCTTGCTCACGGTTTCCATCGGCCGCGCGCCGACGATCATGTGTGCCGAAACGGTTTGCTTCTGAACGCACCATATTCAAGCCTTTCCTCGAACTTCGGCGGCATGTCGTCGAGCATGCGGGAACGCCCGTCCTTGCAGCTAGACATCCGCTGGTTCGTTACTGGCCATGGCGATCGGGAATTTCTGGTCGAATGCTGGAAGAGCAGTGTTAGCCGAAACGACAGTGGATGTTGAGGTCGCAAGGCTCCGCCCGAGAGCTATCTCTTGACGGTGATCATGGAGGCAGCTGCGAGGGCGCTGCCGTCAATCTCCGTCCGCTCTTCGAGCAGTCCAGGTGCGAGCGCGATGGATAAGCCCAGCGAGCCCGGCAGCTCGATCCCCGACAGTTTCAGCCGAGCAGTCCATCGAATTTCGACGGCGGTGGCGGCGGCGTAATGCCGCTAAGCCGTAGCCGCCCGGACGGCGTCAAGCCGAACTGAGCGCCGATGCGCTGCATATCGTTCATCGCTTGGCTCGCGATGCGCAGCAGCGGGTTCGTGACCTGACTGCCAGCGCTGCCCGTGATCGTCAGCGCATGGCCACGCTCATCCTGCTCCGCCATCCGCTGGATCGCCTCCTCGGCCTGTCTGAACTGGGCGGCGGCGGTGCAGTACGCGGCAAGCGGGCCGACGTCGAGGATGGTAAGTAAACCGAGTCGAAACAATTCCGGCGCCAGCTGATGCCACGTTTCCCTTGCGTAGCCGTTCAGATGCTCGGGCGGCGGAGGGCATTCGTCGGCGCGCGCAGGCTCCGGCGGAACGCGGACGGGGCGCTTCGAACGGTTACCCTTGAGCAGGCGCAAATGCGGACCTTGAGGCGGCGGACCGGACATAAAATTCCTCCGTGAATTCGTGATGACGGACAGACTACCACGGTTAGCGTCGCGCGGAGATCGCAATCAGGCCGAGCCGAGTCCGCTTATGAGGTCACAGCGGACGTCGCTGCTCGCTTCAAATGATTTCCGATTCTGACCCAAAGGCGACATAGACGCGGCGGTGCCGCGCGCCATGTTGCGAGGGCCATTCCAAGGGCAGAATTGCTGTCCCAATTTTTCAATGGGCCGTCGGCGCTCAGCGGTATAGATTGTTTGTGCTTCGCGAACGCGCCTGCGGCGCAACCCAGCGCGGCATCGCGGCGACCAGCACCGGAGAGGAGAGCTGGGATGACTATGCGATCAGGCCGAAGCCTAATTGTCGCCGGATTGATCATCGCCGCCCTGAACGGCGGCGCCATCGCCCAGCCGGACGAGAAGCTCGGCAGGCTCACTTTCCCCACTTCCTGCGATCCGAGTGTGCAGGCCGAGTTCGAGCGCGGCGTGGCGATGATCCACTCGTACTGGTTCCTGATCGCGCGCCGCACATTCCAGAACGTGCTGCAACAGGATCCGAATTGCGCAATTGCCTATTGGGGCATCGCACTCGACCTGCTCAACAACACGCTCGCCGTGGTGCCGCCGCGGGCGGACGCGGAGGCCGCCTGGGTTGCCCTTGAGAAGGCGCGCGAGGTCGGTGCAAAGACCCAGCGCGAGCACGACTGGATCGAGGCATTGAGCGCGTACTATCGCGACCACGACAAGATTCCAGTCAACGTCCGCCTTGCAGCTTACAACACGGCCATGGAGCAACTGGCGCAGCGCTATCCGGATGATTACGAGGCGCAGGTCTTTTATGCGCTAACCCTGCAAGCCTCGGCGGACCCGGCCGACACGAGCTACGCGAACCAGCTCAAGTCCGTTGCAATCCTGGAAAAGCTATACGATCAGAACCCCGAGCACCCGGGAGTGACCCATTTCATTATCCACGCTTACGACTTTGCGCCACTCGCCCAGAAAGGCGTTTCTGCCGCGCGTCGCTATGCGGGCATCGCACCGGCCGTGCCGCACGCCCGGCATATGCCGTCGCACATTTACTCGATGGTCGGCTTGTGGGAGGAATCGATAGCATCGAATGCGTCGGCAATCGAGATACAGCCCGATTACTATCACGCGGCGGATTTCTCGGTCTACGCGCACCTGCAACTCGCGCAGGACGCCAAGGCGAAGGCGCTGACCGAGAAATCGCTCGCCACGGCGGACCGCGGCGACCGCCCGATCACGTTCGTCAACTTCACGGCCAAGAACGCCATGCCGGCACGGTACGTGCTCGAGCGCGCCGACTGGGCTGGCGCCGCGGCTCTTCCATTCAAGCCGAGCCAGTATCCCCAAGCCGATTCACTAACGCACTTCGCGCGCGGGCTCGGAATGGCGCGAACCGATGACCTTGCCGGCGCAAGGACGGAAATCGAGGCCATCAAGGCGCTTCGCGCCGCGCTGGAAAAGTCCAATCAATCATACTGGGCCGACCGTTCGGAAGAGCAGATGCTTGCCATTTCAGCCTGGATTGCGCTCAAGGAAGGAGCGCCCGAGCAAGCGGTAAAGTTCATGCGCGCGGCCGCCGACGGCGAGGACGGGAGCATCAAGCACGTCGCGATGGAGAACAGATTGTATCCGCTACGTGAGCTGCTCGCCGAGTTGCTCCTTGTGTCAGGCCAACCGGCTGCTGCGCTGAGCGAATACGAGACCGCGCTCAAGCAAACTCCCAACCGATACCGCGCGTTCTTGGGGTTGGCCCGGGCTTCAAACGCCGCGGGCGATCGGCAGAAGGCGTCCGAGTATTACGGCAAGCTCGTGGACCTGACCAAGAACGCCGATACCGAACGGCCGGAAATCCGTGAGGCGAAGGAATTCTTGAAGTCTTAACGAGACGCGCGCCGGTGAAGAGAACTGGTGGTCCCGTTGTCTGTCTGCCAAAGGCACAAACCCCAAGGTGGTACGCTGGATTGCATTATCTGCACTGTTTGGCGCCCTGGGCGGGGCGGGCGGTTTATACGCGACAAGCGATTCCCCATGGCGAAACTCTATCACGGCATGGCTTGGCGCGCCCGAACGCGTTGTCGATGCGAAGCTCACGCTGGAAAATTGGCCGATCTGCACCACTATGTCCGCGATGGGATCGGAGGCGGACTGGGCACAGCTCGATCCTGACTTCGCAGCCGGCAAGAGGGCGCTAGTCGCCGAAGATTGGAATGGAGCGATTGCGGCGCTCAGGCTCGCGGCGCTGCGCGATCCTCGCAATGCCGACATCCACAACTATATTGGGTACGCCTATCGCCGGCTGCGCCAATGGGGGCCCGCCATGCATTATTACCAACAGGCTCTGGTGCTCAATCGCCGGCACCGCAGCGCGCACGAGCACATCGGGGAGCTTTATCTGGCGCTTGGAGAGCCCGCCAGTGCCGAGCTGCAGCTTACGACCCTGGAAGAAATCTGTCTGATCCCCTGCACGGAGACCGAGGACCTCAAGCGTGCGCTTGCAGCCTATAAAGCGCTAGCGGCGCGCTAACCAGCACCGGCAGTTCATGCGTGGCCAACGCGTAGAATTTGTTTTGCGATGCATGAGTCCGAAAGTGGCCCGAATGCGAAGTCCGCGCGGGATCGGAAATCGTCTGCTTATCGGGGTAGATCGGAAGTGACTGGTCGACCTTCCAATCGGCGCTTTTGACCCGAACCGGACCAAGCTACTGAAAAAAAGGGCGGCCGATCTCCCAGCCGCCGCCATGTCGCATTGGGAATGTCAAAGCTGCGATATGCCGCCTTCGACGACCGGTTCCGATCCGGTCATGAAAGAGGAATCGTCGCTCGCAAGGAACAGCGCCGCCTTGCCGATTTCAACGGCCTCGCAGGACCCGATCCCCGACCCGGCATCGGTTGGGCAGATACTGCCTCTCGAAGGCGGCCCCAGCTCCACCCCAGGCGCGGAAATCGCGACCGTGCATTAAATCCGCGCGATTGGCACGATGCACGCTGTGGGCTTTGAACGACGGCGGGCATAGGAACTGGCATTCAATTCTTGCGTTGCGCCGTTGGGACTGAGGCACATCCAGAACGGGAGGCCGCCCATGTTAAATCCGACACGCAGAACCCTCCTCGCCGGTGCCGTCGCCCTTGGCGCAACGGCTACGTCAGCTCAAGAGCAACCGGTCGAAGGCAAGCGTGGTGCACCAATACTCGGTCCGCATAATGCAGCCCGGGAGGCGCAGAATCCCGATATCCTGCGGCCGCCCGAAACCGACAGCGGCGGAATTCCAAATTTGCATTTCGCTTTTGCCGATGCGCACGTCAAAATGCGCGAAGGCGGCTGGTCACGGGAAGTCACGCAACGCGAAATGCCAATTGCGACCACGATCGCGGGCGTGAATATGCGCCTAACCGCTGGAGGCGTGCGCGAACTGCATTGGCACAAGCCTGACGAATGGGCCTTCATGTTGGCCGGCAAGGCCAGAATTACCGCGATCGACAAGGACGGGCACAATTTCGTGGACGACGTCGGTCCAGGGGATCTCTGGTATTTTCCCAGTGGAATACCGCATTCTATCCAAGGCCTCTCACCGGAAGGTACCGAATTCTTGTTGGCCTTCACGGACGGTGGTTTCTCGGAGGATAGCACTTTCGCGATAACTGACATGTTCGCGCACTTCCCGCCGGAGGTTCTCGCCAAGAACTTCATGGTCGACAAGAAGGTCTTCGACGACATTCCGAAGCACGAGAAGTTCATCTTTCCAGCCGCGGAGCCACCCTCGCTGGAGCAAGACAGGATTCAGAGCCCCGCTGGGCCGCTTCCGCGGGATAGGAACATGAGTTTCCGCCTGATGCAGATGCAGCCCACCCAAGCACCCGGCGGTACTGTACGGATTGCCGATTCGAGCAATTTTCCTATTTCGACAAACCTTGCTGCAGCGCTGGTCGAAGTTCAGCCAGGCCACCTGCGCGAGATTCATTGGCACCCGAATGCCGACGAGTGGCAGTACTACATCTCCGGGAAGGCGCGCATGACCGTGTTCGCCGCACAAGGTGCTGCGCGCACCTTCGACTACCTTGCCGGCGATGTCGGCTACGTGCCATTGTCCATGCCGCATTATGTCGAGAACACCGGCAGTGATCCGCTCCGGTTCCTCGAACTGTTCCGCGCGCCCCATTTTGAGGACATTTCGCTCGCGCAATGGATGGCGCTCACGCCGCGTAATCTCGTCGCAGCGCACCTCAATCTTGGTCGCCAATTCCTGGACAACATCAACAAGAACAAGCAGCCAGTCGTGTAGGTATCGTGTCTGATCGGTTATTTGCTGCGGGCCGCCTTGGTCAAGCGGCCCGCTATATTTTCCGGGCGCTCAGCGAACTCTCATGGCGAATTTGGCTGTGGTCGGGCGTATCGCTGAAGCGCGTCGGGCTTGCAATACCGTCCTGCAAATTGACCCCACTTTGCGCATTTCCGGCATCACAAGTAGAACTCCATTTCGCTGGCGCGAAGATATCGAGAAATTGGGCAAGCTTATCGAATAGCTGGCGTGCCGGAACGACCGCTATTGGCCCAAATGCGAAGTGCCGGTTTGTCCGGCGCATGTCTGCAGTTGGGGGCTCAACGGACCTGTAGCGAACATCGCATTTCGGTAGAGATTGACCCCGAGCGGACATCGACCAGCGAGGCTCGATAGGTTGCGGATGCGCGCCTCTCATCGCTCACGCCGATTAGCCGTTCCGCACCGCCGCCAGCTTAGAGCTAGATGAACTTTCCGTTTGCCGCCGAGACTCACCTCAAGGGGGCAATGCGTGCCCTAATTGAAGGGAGACCATCGTTTTGATTTGAACACGCAAACAGGAGGGAATGTCATGAAATCCAGCTCCAAAATTGCGCTGGGATTGTTCGCTGGCGTTGCGCTCGGCGGTCTGGCAGTCGAAGCCCTTCATGCGCAGGCTAAGGCGCCCGTCTACTTCGTCGCAGAAATCGAAGTAACCAACCCCGACGCGTATGCCAAGGAGTACGCTCCAAAGGCTCAGGCCATCATTAAAGCAGCCGGCGGTCGCTTCTTGGCCATCGGGGGAGCGGCTGCCACCGGAAAGGTGACGGCATTTGACGGGGACCCGCCAAAACGCGTTGTGGTTCAGGTCTGGGATAGCATGGACAAAATCAAGGCGTGGCGTGCCAACCCGGAATACGTTGATCTCCGGAAAGTCGGTGAAAAATACGCGAAGTTCCGCTCCTTTGCAGTCGATGGCGTGCCAGAATAATTCCCTTCAACGAACATCTGCAAAGGCTGCCCTGATTGGCGGCCTTCTTTTTGCGCGGCACTTGGCGGCATTTCCGGATATGGACCCTAAACGGACTTGGCGCGTTTCTGTGACCCGCCCTTCCCTGGGCTGGCGTCCGGCCGCGAAAAGATGAAACTGTCCGCTCGAGTCACGGCTCTGAGCCTGGCTGAGGTCGTCCTCGCCAACCACGACAACAAGATGCGCGACCATGGATTGGTGACGTCGTGAAACTGTAGAGTACCCGGGTAGCCGCCAACTGAAGCGGCCTCCGCAGGTCCTTAGGCCATTAGGTCGGTGATCCGCATAATTGCGACCACATTGCTTACATTGGACGCTTGCTCTTTGGTGCCCTTGTTGCAGGTCCAGACGAAGTTCTTTTTGGCCGTGAACGTCTTCTCGTCCTGCTCGATCTGAAGCTCCCCTTCGGGGATATGGCAGACCATCGCATTGTCCATCGGGTGACTCGGGATCTTCGATCCCGGCTGCATGATGACGTCACGCATCGAGACAGCCTTGAAACCGGGAATGAGGGACGGTGTCTCACCACCGTAAGCGCGCACCACGACACCTGGCCACGGCGTGGTGGCATCCTTGTAGTCCGTCGTTTGCGCAGCCGCTGGCTTCACCATGGCCGCCGACGCAGCCGCCAATCCAAGCGCCACTGCTGACCTTCGATTTACTTTTTGCATTGACCTTCTCCTCACGGTAAGGCCCCACGGCCGCAAGGTTGCTCCGCTCGTGCAATAGAGTCCATGCGGCGCGATGACCAGCCCTGCGCTTTCCCGACACGACGTTCCGATCAGTGTTTCGACAGGAACTTGAATATGGCGGCGCGCGCGGCTGCTGGCGGCGACAGGACAACTCGCACCCCTTCCGGCGTGTTGTGAAGGTCCGCTGTTGGCCCTTCTGAGACATGCCGATCGCTATGATGAATGTCCGCATTCGAGGGCAAAGCGGAAAACATGAGCTTACTCTAAGTTCTTCTCGGTTTGACCGTTAGCGGACGTGCCGCGGCATTTTAAACTTGGTCAATTGACCCCTCATTCCACCGCACGTCGATGCGCGTCCATTGCTCGCGCTCGGCCTCTATTTCTTGGGAGGTGCTTGTCCAGTGGTGTGGTCTTCGACCTTACCTTCGCTCTTGAGCTTTGCGGCCCTGTCCTCGTTCTTCTTTGCAGAGTCTTCCTTATCGCGTGGAGTGGCGCACTCCGAGCCGGCCTTGAGGTCGCCCCTGACCTGAGCCTCATCGGCTGAGTTCTGCTGGGGTTTGTCCTGCTGGAGCTTGTCCTCGCATTGCTCGGCCGACGCGGTGGCGGCGAAGCAGCCCACGGTCAGCCCGAATGCGATCGCGATCAATCGATGCATGGACGTGCTCCTTGAATATTGGGCCCACTGTACGCCGCAGAAAGCTCTCGGGCCCGGCGTGGATTGAACTAAAAAAACTCCGGAAGGTTCCGGTTTAGCTGGTTGCCGTCTCTAATCGGCCTATGCTCCATCTTTTGGAATTACGAGTTCGTGCCGCAAGTGATCCGACACTACGTGCGAAGTGCCTTCAAGATGATCGGCGGTCAATTCCGTCGTGGCCCTAAGCGACGGTTCCGCGACGACCGCAATCCTTCAGCTCTCGGGGCCAAGCGGACATGCCTGCTGGGAAAATTTCTTCCAACCTGCGGCCGCTAACGTTCGAGCGCCGCCGCGCTGAGTGTGTGCAACCAGTGGTTGATTTTTACCCCGCCCCGCCCGCTAAGCGAACCCATGCTCTAAGGGGAAGTAGGTACCGGCCTGTTTCGCACCTAACTGTCCTAGTCCGATTTGAGTCGCTTTCCGAACAGGCCGGGGATAAGGTGATCTTCCCCCGAAAAAGTGGACGGGTTTAAGCAGCTTTTAGCTCCATCTCGATCGGCGCGACATATCCGATGGCGGAATGGAGCCTCGTTCGATTGTAGAAGCCTTCGATGAAGGCGAAGATGT
>NZ_JBVAPG010000127.1:0-23578 GCF_055413685.1 Bradyrhizobium sp. LeoA1Lang
CGGCGCTCTACGAGGCCGCCCACATCATGCTGACCAAGCCGGTCAAGGGCTGTGCGCAATTGAAGAGCTGGGCGATGCGGATCGCCCGGCGCGCCGGCATGAGCAAGGCCAAGGTGGCGCTCGCGCGCCGGCTGGCGGTGATCATGCACCGCATGCTCGTCGATCAAACCCCCTTCAACGCCGCCGCGGCGGCAGCCTAACAGGAGGCGCGACAGGTTTTCGAGCGGGTCACCACACCAGGCCTTCTCGAAGCGAAGTCCCTTCGCCGGGACGATGGATCAGGTCAGACCGTTGCCCACCCGGTGGCACTACGACCACGCGTCCGTAGATTGGCCGGCCGATCCTCTCCAACCCCATCAGGTGGCGGCCTTGCGCCGACCCCGTACAGAAGCGAGACCCCGGCGAGCGGATGACGCAAAAGGGATTGACTGATCCAGGCCCGTTACAGAAGGGTGGGCAAAGGCGCGCTTCGCGCCGTGCCCACCATCCAGCACCGCGCTCGCGATGGTGGGCACGCTTCGCTTTGCCCACCCTACGGCATCGCCGCGAGTGCTGATTCAAATGTCAAACAGCAGTGAGGATATTAGTCCGCGTTCTCGCGGCGCATTGCGTCCGGGCTTTGCGTCACTTTCCACCCTCCTCGAAATCAGAGGGCGCAGGGAAAGGCGGGTGCTGGTTGCACCCGTGGGTCCCGTGCAACAAAAAGCACGGGGGTAGGACCACAGGTTCAACCGAAGCATTCCGGCTTTCCCTGCGCAGTGGTTTACGGCTTACTTCGTGCTCTCCTTGGTGACCGGGCTTTCTTGCCACCATCACTCACAGATCATCTCTGCGAACTTAGCGCCAGCGTCGGGGCGCCAGGACCACACGACTTCGCCGTCCGCTGATGCCACGCTCGTCAGTCGTGACACTCTCGTCCACCGCATCTCACCGCAACGTTCGTGACGATCGCGAGCCGCCCCTCATTCGGGTGAGACGCGCGGAGTTAAATCACTGATTTGCCCGACGGCGAAAGCGGAATGTTTTTTGCGCGATGACTGGACGAGGCAAATCACTTTGGAATCGCTGGCGAATTTTTCTCCGCCGTCATTCCGGGGCGTCCGAAGGACGAGCCCGGAATCCATTCAACCGCAGAGCATGCGGCGAAATGGATTCCGGGCTCGCGCTTCGCGCGCCCCGGAATGACGGAGAGTGAGGAGCGCGCGGCCCGTCCCTCGAGACGCCGCTGGCGCGGCTCCTCGGGATGAGGAGCGGAGCTAGCTTCCGCTAAACGAATTGTAGCCCTGGTCTTCCCAGTAGCCGCCCTTGTAGTCGTTGGTGACTTCCATCGAGATCACGTATTTCGGGTTCTTGAAGCCGAGCTTGGTCGGCACCCGGATCTTCATCGGATAGCCGTAGGCGCGCGGCAGGATCTCGTCGGCGAATTTGAAGGTCATCTGGGTCTGCGGATGCAGCGCGGTCGGCATGTCCAAAGGCGAATTGTAGCCGTCCTTGTCGGCGCACTGGAACCAGACATATTTCGCGCGCGTGTCGGCGCCGACGAGCTTTAAGAAATCGCGCAGCGGCGTGCCGGTCCAACTGCCGATTGCGCTCCAGCCCTCGACGCAGATATGGCGCGTGACCTGCTTGACCTGGGGCAGCTTGTAGAGCTCCTCCAGCGTCCACGGCTTGTTGTTCTCGACCAGGCCGCGCACCTCCAGCTTCCAATCCTTGCCGTCGATATCGGGCGCGTCGTCGAGATCGTAATAGCCGTTGAACGGAAACGGTTTTGTAATGGCGCTTTCAGGAAAGGTCGGCGCCAGCGCGTTCGGATTGAACATCCAGGCCTGCACCGCATCGTTGAACTTCGAAACCTGCGCCAGCATCGTTTCCGCCGAGGAGCTGTCGATGACGTCGCAGCCGGTGAGCAGCGTCAGCGCCCCCAGGCTGGCGCCACCCGTGATGAAGCGCCGGCGTGTCAGGTCAGGCATCAGCTTCACGGCGTCCTTGACCACGAGCTTCTTGTCGACGCCGGGGATCAGGAGCTTGCGCATGCGACCCATGGTCTTTCTCCCTCAACTCAGCGGCCGATGATCATGGCGCGCAGGCTCCTCGGCACCAGGATCGCGAGCGCGACGTGAACAACGAGGAAGGCGACGATCAGCGCCATGCAGATGAAATGGACATAGCGCGCGACGTCATAGCCGCCGAACAGCGCCGTCAGCCACTGCAACTGCACCGGCTTCCAGATCGACAGGCCCGACAGCACGATGATCACACCGACGATGATGATGCCGGCATACAGCAGCTTCTGCACGTAATTGTACTTGGCGAGATCGTCGTGCGAGAGCTTGAGGGTCAGCGCCGCCTTGGTGTCCGAGATCACGCCCGCCGGCGTAATCGGCAGCAGCTTCCTGCGGAAGCGGCCGGTGACGAAGCCAAGGACGAGATAGACCAGGCCATTGACCATCAACAGCCACATCGCGGCAAAGTGCCAGAGCAGCGCGCCGCCGAGCCAGCCGCCGAGCGTGATGCTGCGGGAGAAGGTGAAGTTGAACAGGGGTGAGGCGTTGTAGATCTGCCAGCCCGACATGATCATCAGGATCATCGCCACCGCGTTGACCCAGTGCACGATCCGGACCCAGGCCGGCTGGATCACCTTGGTCGTGCTGCTGACTGGGGCTGCGTGCTCGTCGCGGACTGCAAGGCTCGACATGGCTGTTCCTGCTCGGAATTCGTTACGTATTTATACGCCCGGATCGGGGCCTTGTTACCGCGACACCTGGTACCAGTGCGATACGAGCGAGGCATCGCGGTCACAAAAAAGCGAGCCGGGTTTCCCCGGCTCGCTGGTCTCACGCTGCCTGTCTGGGGGATGAAACAGGCGCGCGCGGGGTTACGAGGCGGGCATCAACACGGTGTCGACTACATGGATCACGCCGTTCGACTGGTTGACATTCGAGATCGTCACCGTCGACCAATTGCCCTTGGCGTCGCCGATCCAGACCTTGCCGTCCTGCTTCTTCACGGTCAGTTCCTCGCCCTCGACGGTCCTAAGCTTCTTGCCGTCGGCAAGGCTGGAGGCCTCATACTTCCCGGGCACGACGTGATAGGTCAGGATCTTGGTCAGCGTCGCCTTGTTCTCCGGCTTGACCAGGGTTTCGACGGTGCCGGCCGGCAGTTTGCCGAACGCCATGTTGGTTGGCGCGAACACCGTGAACGGGCCCTTGCCTTCCAACGTGCCCACGAGGCCGGCGGCCTTCACCGCGGCGACGAGGGTGGTGTGGTCCCTGGAATTGACCGCGTTCTGGATGATGTTCCTGGATGGGAACATCGCTGCGCCGCCGACCATCACGGTCTTCTCCTCGGCGCGAACCGGCGCCATCACGGTCGCGGTGAGCGCCAGTGCGCTGAACGCTGCGGCGGCGAGAAGTGCTGTACGTTTCGACATGGACAATCTCCCGTTTGGCTAACAATGACCGGCGGAGCTGCCGCCGGGGATGAAAGGCAACGACGGCGCGGCTATTCGATTGCACCGTCGTTGGCCGCAGCTACGGGAGGGTTTGGGACAGGGTTTCGCGGGATAATTTATCGTGATGGCTGAAACTATCTGCGGGCGTGGCCGTGGGGGTGCGCTGCCGTGGGGTGGGCAAAGCGAAGCGTGCCCATCATCACGAGCGGAGTGCTTGATGGTGGGCACGCTTCGCTTTGCTCACCCTACGAAACTGGCGCCGGAGGTTCGTAGCCCGAATGGAGCGTAGCGCAATCCGGGGCCACTGTGTCGGCGGATGCACCTATCCCGGATTACGCTTCGCTCCATCCGGGCTACAGGGGACCTGCGCCTAATCCCGGCTTGCGGGGGTCTGGATGAAGCCGCGGTTGTGGGTCGGGCTGATCAGGATTTCGTTGACGCAGACACGCGGCGGCATGCTGGCGACGAAGGCGATGGTGCGGCCGACATCCTCGGGCTGCAGCATCCTGGCCTGCTCGGCTTCGCTCGGCACCACGGGCCGCAGTTTCAGGATCGGCGTGGCGACCTCGCCGGGCGACAGGCAGCAGGCGCGCAGACCGTTGGCGCATTCATCCATGTTGAAGGAATGGGTCAGCGCCAGCACCGCATGCTTGGTCGTGGTGTAGGCCGGCCCGGGCATCTTCGAGACATGGCGTCCGGCCCAGGAGGCGACATTGATGATGCAGCCGTCCTGCTGCTTGCGCATCGCCGGCAGCACCGCATGCATGCAGTAGAGCACGCCGTTGAGATTGATCTCGACCAGTCTGTCCCAGCCCTGAAGCTCCATGTCGGCCCAGCTCCGCTTCGGCACGTTGATGCCGGCGCTGTTGACCAGGAGGTCGATGCGGCCGTGACGGTTGAGGATCTGCTCGGCCACCTTGTTGACGTCTTCCTTGTTGCTGACGTCGAGTGGGATGGCCTCTGCCTTGCCGCCCTTCCTGGCGATGTTGGCGACCACCCGGTCCAGCTCCTCCTTGCGGCGGCCCGAGACCACCACCGTCCAGCCGTCGGCCGCCAGGAATTCCGCCCCGGACTCGCCGATGCCGGTGCCGCCGCCCGTCACCCAGGCCACGCGTTTCCCATTATTTGTCATGCAAACTGTCTCCGTTGCTTTCCAAAGGGCGTTTTTGCTAAGCCAGCCCAGCCTTGTTGCCCTTCAGGGGATGTTGCATGAACACCGCCGCCAACGCCAATCTGTTTTCCCGCCTGTTCGACGGTCTCGACGATCCAAGCCGGCTTGCGATCGAAGAACTCGACGGCACGAAGATCAGCTATGCGGATCTGATCGCGCGCACCGGGCGGATGGCAAACGTGCTGGTTTCGCGCGGCGTCAAGGTCGGCGACCGCGTTGCAGCGCAAACTGAAAAATCGGTGCAGGGCCTCGTGCTTTATCTCGCAACCGTGCGCGCCGGCGCGATCTATTTGCCGCTCAACACCGCCTATACGTTGAACGAGCTCGACTACTTCATCACCGACGCCGAGCCGTCGCTGGTGGTGTGCGATCCCTCGAAGGCAGACGGCATCAGCGCGATTGCCGCGAAAGTCGGCGCCAAGGTCGAGACGCTCGGCGCCGACGGCAAGGGTTCGCTGATGGACGCGGCCGACAAAGCGAGCCCGGAGTTCAAGACGGTGGAACGCGGCAATGATGATCTCGCCGCGATCCTCTATACGTCAGGCACCACCGGCCGCTCCAAGGGCGCGATGCTGAGCCACGACAATCTCGCCTCGAACTCGCTGTCGCTGGTCGACTACTGGCGTTTCACCAAGGACGACGTGCTGATCCACGCGCTGCCGATCTATCATACCCACGGCCTGTTCGTGGCCAGCAACGTGACGCTGTTCGCACGCGCCGCGATGATCTTCCTGCCGAAGCTCGATCCGGACCTGATCATCAAGCTGATGGCGCGCGCCACCGTGCTGATGGGCGTGCCGACCTTCTATACGCGTCTCCTGCAAAATCCCGCGCTGAACAAGGAGACGACCAGGCACATGCGGCTGTTCGTTTCGGGTTCGGCGCCGCTGCTCGCCGATACCCATCGCGAATGGTCCGCCCGCACCGGCCACGCCGTGCTCGAGCGCTACGGCATGACCGAGACCAACATGAACACCTCCAACCCCTATGACGGCGAGCGCGTGCCCGGCGCGGTCGGCTTTCCCTTGCCCGGCGTCTCCGCGCGCGTCACCGACCCCGAAACGGGCAAGGAGCTTGCGCGCGAAGAGATCGGCGTGATCGAGGTCAAAGGCCCGAACGTGTTCAAAGGCTATTGGCGGATGCCGGAAAAGACCAAGACCGAATTCCGCGACGACGGCTTCTTCATCACCGGCGATCTCGGCAAGATCGACGCCAAGGGCTATGTCCACATCCTCGGCCGCGGCAAGGATCTGGTGATCTCGGGCGGATTCAACGTCTATCCCAAGGAAATCGAGACCGAGATCGACGGCATGCCCGGCGTGGTCGAATCCGCCGTGATCGGCGTGCCGCACGCCGATTTCGGCGAAGGCGTAACCGCCGTCGTGGTGCGCCAGCCCGGCGCCACGATCGATGAATCCGCGGTGCTGAACGGCCTCGAGGGACGATTGGCAAAATTCAAGATGCCGAAGCGGGTGTTCGTCGTCGACGAACTGCCGCGCAACACCATGGGCAAGGTACAGAAGAACATTTTGCGGGATACGTATAAGGATATCTATACGAAGAAGTAGGGGCGCACAGCCTCCCGGGGGACAGAGCTTATGAACCGAGAGCAAGCGGAAGAGATTCACGAATATCTGCTTGACGTTGTTGAGTCGCTCGAGCGAGCAGAGGGAGCGATCTCCAGCCTCGGTGAGGAAGCACGAAGGATGTTCGCCAGCGGTCTTGGGGCAGCCGGCGATGCTGTGTACGACGAGCTACTGTTCGTGCTGTACAAGAAATACCCGGATCTGAGACCTCCAGATAAAGAGCCTCCGCACATCCTCAGCACACTTCGCTGGGAAGAGGTTTCGCTTCCCTCTTCGATTTCCGAAGCCGATATCGATCGAATCATCTTTTCGGTGCTGCATTCTCAGTGGCGCAAGACGGCGGCGATCATCGGCTGGGCGCTCGATCGGTGTAGGGAACTGGGACTGGCGGTCAGCGATGAGGTCCTCGCCGCGCGGCTCGGCGCACTGGCTGAAGCCGACTGCATTGAGAGCGAAGGCGATCTCCGCATGTGGGGGCATAGTGAGATAAGGAAAAAGCCGTCGAACTGACCGTCCGCCGCTAAAGGCGCAGTTCGGCAGCTACTGCCCGCTCACGAGACTGATCACGAACCGGCCGCCGACGATGAAGAGGTAGGCACCGAACGCCATCTCCAGCGCCCGCTTTGACAGCGCGTGCGCGACCTTCACGCCGAGCGGGGCGGTGACCAGCGTGGTCGGCATCACCAGGATGGCGCCGATCAGCGAGACATAGCCGAGCGCGAACGGCACCTGCAGCGCCAGGACATCGGGAAAGTGCGCCGCGGCCGGCCAGCCGGCATAGACATAGCCGAGCGCGCCGGGGATCGAGATCAGCACCACCAGCGCCGAGGAGGTCGCGACTGCCTGGTGGATCGGGCGGCCGTAGAAGGTCATCAGGAGATTGGCGAACAGGCCGCCGCCGATGCCCATCAAGGTCGAGAGCAGGCCGACGAAGAAACCGTAGACGCGCATCAGGAAGCCCTTGGGCAATTCGTCGCCGAACTTCCAGCCCTCGCGCGCCAATAACAGCCGCGCCGCCGCCGACCAGGCCACCATCACGAACACGATCTTGAACAGCCGCTCCGGCGCAAACCGCGCGGTGACGCTGCCGGCGAGGACGCCGAGCACGATCGGGATCCACCAGCGCTTCAACACCTCCATGTCAACAGCGCCGCGCCGGTAATGGGCGCGAAACGAGCTGATCGAGGTCGGGATGATGACGGCGAGCGAGGTGCCGATGCAGAGCGGCATCCGCACCTCCACCGGCACGCCGGCCAGGCGGAAGCATTCATAGAACACCGGCACCAGGACCGCGCCGCCGCCGATGCCGAACAGGCCGGCGAGAAAGCCGGACAAGGCGCCAACCGCGATCAGCAGCAATGCGAGTTCAACGAGTTCGGTGAGATCGAGGCCAGCCATGGTGTCCCTTGCGTCAGCGTTTAGTCTCTGCGGCCTTGCACGCGCAAGGCCGCCAGAGCCGCCACGGCTGGCGCCACGAGGATCAGGCCCAACCCGAAGGCCGAGGGGTATCGATCGCCGGCCTGAGCCAGCATCGCGGCCCCATCGAGCAACAGCCCCGTAACCGAGAAAACAACAGGACCGATCAGGCCGTCGGCCGATCGATTGTGAATCAGACGGATCGTCCTGGGATGCGATACGAAGCCGGTACTCCATCCCATCTCAAATTCCTCCGTTTGGCGGGTTCTCGAAGCCTAGACCCTTGTCGAAGGCGGGAGTATCTAGCCTGCTTGGTGAGAAGCCTTGCGAGTTTCGGAAGGATCGGATGGACCAGCTTTCGGCCATGGCGACCTTTGTCCGCGCGGTGGAGACGGGCAGCCTCTCGGCGGCGGCACGGTCGCTTCCGAGCTCGCTGACCTCGGTCAGCCGCCAGATCTCCGCGCTGGAGGAGCATTTCGGCACCAGGCTGCTGCTCCGCACCACGCGGCAGCTCGCGCTGACCGATGATGGCCGGATTTTCTATGAGCGCGCGAAATCGATCCTCGGCGAGGTCAAGGAAATCGAAGCCGCGTTGTCACGCGACCGTCACCAGCCCTCGGGCCGGATTCGCGTGAGCTGTCCCAGCCTGATGGGTCGGCTCGTGATCGCGCCGCTGCTCGCCGAATTCCTGCGCCGCTATCCGTTGCTGTCAGTCGATCTGCTGCTGGTCGAACGCGCCGTCGACATGGTCGAGGAAGACATCCATCTGGCGATCCGGGTCGGCCGCTTGCGGGATTCGCAACTGGTCGCGCGCAAATTCGCCGACCTCAGGATGATCGTATGCGCCTCACCCACCTACCTCGCGCGCCGCGGCGTGCCGCAGACGCCGCGCGACCTCGCTGGTCATGACTGTCTCGTATTCTCCGATGCGCCCGGCAGCGCCGAGTGGCGTTTCGCGGAGAGCATGAAGGTAGACCGCAAAATCCGCATATCCGGTCGGCTCTGGATGAATAGCCTTGATGCGCTTGCCGCGGCGGCGAAGGAAGGCGCGGGCATTGTGCGCGTGCCGTCATGGCAGGTCGACGCCGATATCAGGGCCGGCAGCTTGCGGCGCATCCTCGCGAACTACGAGCCGCCGCCGACGCCATTGCACCTGGTGTTTCAGCCATCGCGGCTTGCGTCGCCAAAGACCCGGGCATTTGTCGATTATCTCGTCGAACGTTGGCGAGCCGTCGATCCGTTCGGCGCGCATGCCGCCGCAACCTTATAATCGAATCAGAATTCGCTTCTTGGTCTGGGCCGACCGCCCTGGTATACCAAGCCTCTGATCGGCTTGCTTCATCAATGATGTAGCAATGAATACCCGTTCGTTTTGCAGGCATTTGGCCGTTGCGCTGTAAGGTTCGACTCCGTAAATAGAATTTATCTACCGCGTTCCCCGATGGGCCGGCCGCGGTCCCACCAAACTCAAAGCCGCTGATGACCGCCAGGATCGAACGACCGCTCTCGCCCCATATACAGACCTATCGCTGGACCCTGACGATGGCGCTTTCCATCGTCCACCGCGCCACGGGAATAGCGCTTTATGTCGGCACGCTGCTGCTCGCCTGGTGGCTGATCGCGGCGGCTTCGGGCCCCAGCGCCTACGCCAATCTGCAGGCTTTCACCGGCAGCTTCATCGGCAAGCTGATCGTGTTCGGCTACACTTGGGCGCTGATGCACCATCTGCTCAGCGGCATCAGGCACTTCGTCTGGGACCTGGGCTACGGCTTCAAGGCCAATGAACGGGAAGCCCTGACCTGGGCCGCGCTGATCGGCGGCATCGTGCTCACCGTGCTGATCTGGATCATCGCTTACGCGATCGGAGGCGGACGATGAGCGACTCTCGTTCCTCGATGCGCACGCCGCTCGGCCGCGTCCGCAATCTCGGCGCCTCGCATTCCGGCACCACCGATTTCTGGCGCCAGCGCCTCACCGCGATGGCGATGACACTGCTGATCGTGCCGGTGCTGTTCGTGATCCTGACGCTGGTCGGCCGCAACCACGCCGGCGCGGCACAGATCCTCGGCTCGCTGCCGATCGCGATCATCCTCTTGCTATTCATCGTCGCCAGCACCTGGCACATGAAGATCGGCATGCAGGTCGTGATCGAGGACTATGTGCATAACGAGAAGCTGAAGCTCGCCAGCATCATGGCCAACAATTTCTTCTGCGCTGCGGTGGCCTTGGCCTCGATCTACGCGCTCCTTAAATTATCCTCGGGAGTATGACCTATGGCCGCTGAAGGTAACGGCAAGGCCACCAATGGCAGTGGCCCGGCCACGAACGGCAAAGCCTATCCGATCGAAGACCACACCTATGACGTCGTCGTGGTCGGCGCCGGCGGCGCCGGCCTGCGCGCGGTGGTCGGCTGCTCGGAAGCGGGCCTCCGCACAGCCTGCATCACCAAGGTGTTTCCGACGCGCTCGCACACGGTCGCAGCACAAGGCGGCATCTCGGCCTCGCTCGGCAACATGCATCAGGACGACTGGCGCTGGCACATGTACGACACCGTCAAGGGGTCGGACTGGCTCGGCGACCAGGACGCGATTGAATACATGGTGCGTAACGCGCCGGAGGCGGTCTACGAGCTCGAGCATTGGGGCGTGCCGTTCTCGCGCACCGAGGACGGCAAGATCTACCAGCGTCCGTTCGGTGGCATGACGATCGACTACGGCAAGGGCCAGGCGCAGCGCACCTGCGCCGCCGCCGACCGCACCGGCCACGCGATGCTGCACACGATGTACGGCCAGTCGCTGCGGCACGCGGCCGAGTTCTTCATCGAGTTCTTCGCCATCGACCTGATCATGGACGACCAGGGCGTCTGCCGCGGCGTGATCGCGATCAAGCTCGACGACGGCACGCTGCACCGCTTCCGTGCCCAGACCACGATTCTCGCCACCGGCGGCTATGGCCGCGCCTACGCCTCCTGCACCTCGGCGCATACCTGCACCGGCGACGGCGGCGGCATGGTGCTGCGCGCCGGCCTGCCGCTGCAGGACATGGAGTTCGTGCAGTTCCACCCGACCGGCATCTACGGCGCCGGCTGCCTCGTCACCGAGGGCGCCCGCGGCGAAGGCGGCTATCTCGTCAACTCCGAGGGCGAGCGCTTCATGGAGCGCTATGCGCCTTCCGCCAAGGACCTCGCCTCGCGCGACGTGGTCTCGCGCGCGATGACCATCGAGATCCGCGAAGGCCGCGGCGTCGGCAAGAAGAAGGACCACATCTACCTGCACCTCGATCATCTCGATCCGAAGGTGCTGCAGGAGCGGCTGCCTGGCATCTCCGAATCGGCGCGCATCTTCGCCAATGTCGACGTCACCCGCGAGCCGATCCCGATCGTGCCGACGGTGCACTACAACATGGGCGGCATCCCCACCAACTTCCACGCCGAAGTGCTGACGAAGCGGGACGGCGACGACAATGCAGTGGTGCCCGGCCTGATGGCGATCGGGGAAGCGGCCTGCGTCTCCGTGCATGGCGCCAACCGGCTCGGCTCCAACTCGCTGATCGACCTCGTGGTGTTCGGCCGGGCTGCTGCGCTGCGCTGCGCCGAGAAACTGACGGCCAACGGCAAGCAGCCGGAATTGCCGAGGGATTCCGCCGACCTGGCGCTGGGCCGGCTCGACCATTTCCGAAATGCTTCGGGCGGCACGCCGACCGCCAAGCTGCGCGACAGCATGCAGCATGTGATGCAGACCAATTGCGCGGTGTTCCGCACCGGCGAAGTGCTGCAGGAAGGCAAGAACCTGATCCACAAGGTGCATGGCGGCATTGGCGACATCTCGGTCTCAGACCGCTCGCTGGTGTGGAATTCCGACCTGATCGAGACGCTGGAATTCGACAATCTGATCGTGCAGGCCGTCGTCACCATGGATTCGGCGGCTAACCGCACCGAGAGCCGCGGCGCGCATGCGCGCGAGGATTTCCCTGATCGTGACGACAAGAACTGGATGAAGCACACGCTGGCCTGGCTCGATCAGAAGGGCAACACCACGATCGAGTTCCGCCCGGTGCATGATTACACGATGACCAACGACGTGCAGTACATCCCGCCCAAGGCGCGCGTGTACTGATCGCGCGTGGATTGATGACGACAGCGAAGGCTTGCAAGCATGGTTGAATTCGCGCTTCCGAAGAACTCGAAGATCTCAGGCGGCAAGACCTGGCCGAAGCCGGCCGGCGCGACCGAGACGCGCGAGTTCAAGATCTATCGCTGGAATCCGGACGACGGCAAGAATCCAAGCGTCGACACCTATTATGTCGACACCAACGATTGCGGGCCGATGGTCTTGGACGGCCTGATCTGGATCAAGAACCACATCGATCCGACGCTGACCTTCCGCCGCTCCTGCCGCGAGGGCGTCTGCGGCTCATGCGCCATGAACATCGACGGCCAGAACACGCTCGCCTGCACCAAGTCGATGCATGACGTGAAGGACGGCGCGGTGAAGGTCAATCCGCTGCCGCATCAGCCGGTGGTGAAAGACCTCGTCCCCGATCTCACCAATTTCTATGCGCAATACGCGTCCATCGAGCCGTGGCTGAAGACGGTCACGCCGACGCCGCAGAAGGAATGGAAGCAGAGCCACGAGGACCGCGAGAAGCTCGACGGCCTCTATGAATGCATCCTCTGTGCCTGCTGCTCGACCTCATGCCCGAGCTACTGGTGGAACAGCGAGCGCTTCCTCGGCCCCGCCGCGCTGCTGCAGGCAACCCGCTGGGTCACCGACAGCCGCGATGAGGCCACCGGCGAACGGCTCGACAATCTCGAGGACCCGTTCCGCCTCTATCGCTGCCACACCATCATGAACTGCGCCAAGGCCTGCCCCAAGGGCCTCAACCCCTCGGAAGCGATCGCCGAGCTCAAGCTGAAGCTGGTCGAGCGGCAGATGTAAGCCGCTGGCGAACGCCGGATCACGCACGCCCGCGGACGTATCGACGCCCGCCAGCCTGCTGCGGACCGATCGCATCGAAGGCCGCTTTCTGCTCGTCGGTCAGCGATCCATAGAAGTCATCCATCGCCGTGCGCACGGTCTTCACCGCCTGCAGCATCGTGTCGAGCCGCCGGGCGACGGCTGCAAGGCGTGCCGGCGGCGTCAGCGCGTCCTCCGGCCGGATCTGACACGATGCCTTCAGCGTGTCTGCGGCCTGGGCAGCGGCGCCCTGAAGCGCGTCAAGATATTGGCGCTGCTGGTCGGTCGGCCTGACCGATTGATCGATTGTGGCGGTCGGCCACTCGCTCAGCGCCGGTTGCGTCACATCGCAGGCTGGTCCGGTCGGGCCGGCTCTCGCCGCGGTTCGGCCCGGACGCTGGCGTGTCGTCGAAAGTGCATTGATCTGCGCCTTCTGCTCATCGCTCAGGAGGCCGTAGAACTTCTCGAGCGGCCCTTGCACCGTCTGCACCGCGACGATCATCGCTTCGATGCGCTGCTGCATCGCTGCAAGCCGGCCCGGCGCCGTGAGCGCAACGTCGGTGGGGCAGGAGGTCTTGAGGGCTGCAGCCGCCTTTTCCGAAGCGTTGGCGAGTTCTTCGAGCGCGGCGCGCTGTGCCTCGTTCGGCTGGATTGCATTCTGGAATGCCTCGATCGGTAGCCCGGCAATCACGCGGCTATCGTCGCCGCACATTTGCGCGAGGTTGGTCCGACCGTTCGACGGCGCATAGGCATAGGTGTCGAAGTTGCCTCCGCGCCGGCCAGCATAACGCGGCAGGTAGCCCGCATAGCCCATCAGGTCGTCATAGCCATAAAGGCCGAAGATGCCGGCGTAGAGGTCCGGGTAGCCATAGCCCCAGAACGCATCATCATAGGGATAGCCCCAGAAGGTGTAGTCATAAATGTCATAGAAAGCGAACGGCCAGAACAAGGGGCCGACCCACCCAAAACCGCCATCGCGGTGGCGCCACCACGACCGGTTGCCACCGTGCCACGCCGCCGTGGCTAAGCTCGCAGTGATGAACGCGCGGGTGCGCGGATCGCGCAACGCGACGGTGCTGTTCAGCGCTCGGTTGATGGGGCGCGCGTTCAGTGAACGCCGCACGGCGTTGGCGTTCCGCGCCACGTTGACGTGCCTCGCCGCAAGCGCGGAGGCGCCGACCGCCGCGGCTCTGTTGTGCGGCGCGAACGATCGCTGGCTGAACGAACGGCCGCCATGGAAGCTCGGCCGCGCAAACGAACGGCCTATCCGCGGGGCAAAATGAGGTCTCGCGGCGATTGCACGGCCGCCACCGAAGTTTCTTCCGCCGAAGTGGGAGCCGCCACCACGAAAGCCTCCACCATGGAAGCCGCCGCCGTGAAAGCCACCGCCGTGAAAGCCGCCGCCATGGCCACCACCCCCACCATGGCCACCGCCACCTCTGGCATACGCCGCGACCGACAGAACCATCGCGAAGGCCAGCACGACAGCGCATGCAGTGAACTTCGAGCTGAGCTTCAACATTGAAGTCATTTGGACAAGCATCCTCCGAATGACCGCTTCGTCTTCAAAAGGAGTATCGATGCCTGCCTCATACCCCGGTCTGGTGTCCGACCAACGAAGGGCACAACATCTACGTCAACCGCCCGCGGACACGGGCCAATAAGGTACAAAGTGCACACAAGCGAAAAGTTCCCCACCTGCTCCGGGAAATTTCGGCATGTTGGGAATGCGCCTGGCGTCGACCCCACGATCGCGCCGGGGCACGAAGATGGCGAGCTTACCCCGGAGGAGAATGCACGCAGCGCGACACTCCTTCCATCATCGTCGGTGTCGTCGCAGCTGTCGTCGTCGCGCTTTCCGTGTTCTACCTCTTGCGACCGGAGCCACTGCTCGTGCAGGGCGAGGTCGATGCGACACGGCTGGATATCGCCGCCGCCACCAAACATTTAGGCGTCCGCGCCGATAACTCCGTTCCTGCCTGACGCCTTCGCCCGATAAAGGGCAGCATCCGCCTTTTCGAGCAGCTCCCGAAAAGCCCTGGCATGCGTTGGAAAGGTGGCGATGCCAATGCTCACCGTCACCGCCCGCTCCAGTTCTGGATGATTGCTGTCGGCCACAGCCGCCCGAATGCGTTCTGCCAGCGCCATGGCGCCTGGGGGCGTCTGCGGGCACAGCAATGCGAACTCTTCCCCGCCATATCGAAACAGCTCGTCACCCTCACGCTTTGAGGCGACAATCGTCTCGGCCACCTTGCGGATCACGCCATCGCCAACGACGTGGCCGCGGCTGTCGTTGATCGACTTGAAGTGATCGATGTCGATCATCATGAGACTAAGCGACAGGCCCGATTGAGAAGCTGCCTGCAGCATTGCCGCCCCTTTGGCATCGAACTGCCCGCGATCCTGAAGTCCCGTCAGCGCATCCTTGCCAACCCGCTCAGCAAGCTTCTCGTAGCGATGCCGGTAAGTCAGGCGATCGAACACATCCGCGGCGCGACGCGATTGCACGGGAAGAGTCTCCCGTTCAACGATGCGAAGATATGCGGTCATCATGAGGCTGAAGAGGGCAGCCGCGGCGATCTTGGCGATCCACCCGCCGTACAATGCCGATTCTGGTACGCCTGTAAGGAGATGCAGCCCCAGGTAGAAGAAGACCTGATCGAAGCTCAACACAAGCGCCAAGCTGATGAACATCCGCCCAGGGACGGTATTCGTCACCATTTTTCCAAGCCGTTCATAAATGATGACAAGGGCGATCAGATCGATGAACAGCAATAGGCTGCCCCAGACCATGAGCAAGCCCATTTGGTCGATGAAGCGCAGATCCGGATTGTACCCTGGCAAGCTCGCCGGATTGCTGTAGAGGCGCAGGATAAGCCCTAGTGCGATCATCAGAATGTTGCCGCTCAGGAGGCCGTAGATCGGCTGCCGCATCACCTCGGCGTCTTCCTTGATGTAAAGCAGCAGGAAAAAGCAGAGCTTGCCCGCGAACATCACGGTGGACCCTGGCGAGATCAGACCGAAGGGCAGTTCGATGAAGAAGGTGGCCGCCAAATAGGTCTCGAGGAAGTGCATCGTGCCGAGGAGGCAGAAAAAAACGCCAACTCCAATGCTCTGCCTTGCTCTGAAAATGCTCCCCATGAGAATGAAATAGATGATGCCATGCGCGAGCAGGACAAGAGAACCGAACATACCGCCAAGAAGCCCCTACCGTGAAAGTCGATCTGTTCCTCTCCCTTGCCATTTTGCCTTGCTCCCCTCAATGGGGCGCGACATCGGTGCAATCAGTATCCTACAAATCCTCCATTCCCCACGTCTAGCTATCCTCTCGGATCTCCAGCCCGGAAAGGCGGTAGCCGACCCGCAACTCCGTGATCAGATAGACCGGTTGCGAGGGATCGTCCCCGAGCTTCTGGCGAAGCTGGGCCATGTAGATGCGGATGTAGTGAGCGCGCTCGGCATAGCCCGGCCCCCAAATGTCCAGAAGCAGTTGCCGGTGCGTCAGCACCTTGCCGTGACCGCGGATGAGTGCGGCCGCGACCGCCGCAGGTGAGGATCAGAGCGCCGCGGCTTGAGCGTCGCGCGCCCGCCTGAGGTCGGCGGTCTCGGCCCCCTCATCGAACCAGCGGCAGATTGGCTCCAATAGCGCGCGCGCCGCCTCGAGCCTTCCTTGCTTGCGCCAGAGTTCGGCCAGGTCCATCGAGGCGCGCAGCTCCAGGGATTTGGCGCTTTGACCGCAGGCCACGTCGATCGACTTCTTCAGGCAAGATTCGGCGTCCGAAATGTTCGAGGGGTCGAGCGCCAGAAGAAGCTGCGCTTTCTGCCGATGCAATTCCGATTCCCATGACCTGCCTGTCACGTCATCGAGATTGGTCAGGGTCTGCTCGACGATCCATAGCGCGTACTCATTTTCTCCCGCCTTGGCGTGCATCTCCGCGAGCCAGCTCTCCATCATCGGCAGCATGAAGCCGACGTTGTTCTGCCGGGCCTCGTCGAGCCCGCGGGCGATCTCGGCGCGGGCCTCTTCAATCCGGCCGAGGTCGCCGACGGCCCGGCCGCGCGAAATTCGCGACAGGATCGCATAGAGCGAAAACCGCTGCTCCCGCGACACCTCAAAGCTCTTCTCGGCGTTCTCGAAGGCGAGATCGGCCTCCCCGCGCAACAGGTGCACGACCGAGGTCATGTAATGCGCGAACGCTATGGTGTAGGGGTGGCGAAGATCCCGCGCCAAGGCAAGCGCCTCCGAGACGCGCGCGAGCGCCTGGTCGGGATAGCCGAGGAACCACAAATCCCAGGACAGCAGCAGCAGCGACGCCGCCTGCGGCTCGACCATATAGAGATGGTATAGCGGCGGCCTTCCCTTGTTCATCGAAAGCTTGATCGACTCCTCGAAATGGTCCACCGACGATCGAAAGTCCCCGATCGTCAATAGCGTGCTGCCCATCATTCTGTGGGCGACCATTCGCGGCACGGCGTCCGGCAACGCCTGAGCCCGCGACATGAACTCATCGGCCATGCCGAGCGCTTCATCATTCTTGCCGGACATCCAGGCATTCCCCCACAACCCGAACAGCGCCTGGAAATATTCGGGAATGTTGCCGAGCCGCAAGCAGAGGGCCCGCGCCTGCGAAAAAGCTTCGCGGGTGTCGGCGGAGGCATAGCCCTGCACCGCGATGAGCGGTATGCCCAACGCCAGTTGAATGTCGGTCTCCTGCCTGGTCCGCTCGAGCGTGTCCGGCAGGGCGCTCAGAAGCTGAAGGGCCTTTCGAAAATTGGCGATGGCCTCGACATTGGCCGAATGCGCTAGCGCGCGTTGCCCGGACTTGAACCAGCAGCGAATGGCAAGTGGATGATTGCCTGCCTCCTGATGGTGATAGGCGAGAACCTCGGGCTGATTTTCGGCAAGCTCCGGGAAATCATGCTCCAGGATCGTCGCGATGTCGGCGTGAAACTGCAGCCGCTTGCTCTTGAGCAGGGAGTCGTAGATCGCATCGCGCAGCAGCACGTGCTTGAAGGCGAAACGGACGAACGGCGAAACGTCGACCCGGTAAATGATATCCGCGCGTTCGAGCAATGAGAGCGCCGACAGCATATCCTCCTCGTCAACCTGCGATGCAGCCGACAAGAGGTCATAGGAGAATTCCCGTCCGATCACGGCCGCGATCTGCGCAAGCCGGCGGCTTGGTGCGACCCGGTCGAGCCGTTCCATCAAGGCGTCGCTTAGCGTGTCCGGAACGCGGAGCAAGGCCGGCTGCGCCTTGCGCTCGACGGCGCCTCGGCTTCGCAAAGGGGCGCTCAACGTGCTGTTTGTCAGTTCCTCGATGAATAGCGGGACGCCATCGGCCTTTTCGATGATCTGGTCGAGCAACGGCTGGGGCATGCTCGCGCCGCTCAGGAGCTCCCGGATCATCGCCCTGACCTCGCTGTGCGACAGCCGCGTGAGCGAGTGCAGGGTGGTGTTCGCATGAGTGATCCACGCGGGGCGAAATTCGGGCCGACAGGATACGATAAGCAGCACGCGGGCGCGGTCGATGCGGCTGGTGACCAGTTCGAGCAGCTCAAGGGTCGACGCGTCAAGCCAATGCGCGTCCTCGAAGATGCAGAGCGTCGGGCGTTGAGCGGAAAATGCCAACAGGATGTCGACAAGCGTAGAGATCGTCCTGTTTTTCACTTGCCGCGGCGTAAGTCCTGACAGTTCGAGGTCATCTTCCAGCGGGATCGACAACAGTTTTGCGATCAGGGCGACCGGCTCCGCCAAGCCGTCAATCGGGCGCGGAAGGTAGACCTTGAGCTTCGCAAGCTTGTCCGCATCGGGCTCGCGTGCCGTCAGTTGGGCGGCCTGTTCGATCTGCTCGATCACAGGAAAGAACGCGCTCTGACTGTGATAGGGCGAGCACTGATGGTGAAGCAGGATGTGCGGCTCATCCTCGACACGCGATTTCAGTTCGTGGAGAAGCCTCGATTTCCCGACTCCGGGAATTCCCGAAAGAAATATGACCTGGCCGTCGCCCTCCTTGGCTTTCTGCCACCTGTCGAGCAGCAGGCTGAGCTCGCTCGAGCGCCCGATCAGCGGCGTAAGAGAACCCGCATGCGCCGCCTCGAAGCGGCTCGTGGTGTGCTTTGCCGAGAGCACGCGATAGACGTGAACGGATTCAGTTACGCCTTTGAGCTCCTGGAGACCGAGGTCCTGAAAATCAAACGCAGCCGATACAAGCCGTCTGGTCGATTCCGAAACGACCACCGTGTTGGCAGCGGCGAGAGTCTGCAGACGCGCGGCGATATTCGGCGTCTCTCCTACCGCGTCCATCGACCACGTGCCACTGTCTCCGGTTTCGCCGACCACAACGGGGCCGGAGCAGACACCCACCCGGCACGTCAGGGTAACCGGCCCCGCAATCTTCGTAACTCTGGAAACGATCTCCAGTGCCGCATGAGTGGCACGAACGGCGTCATCCTCATGCGCATAGGGCCAACCGAAGAACGCCATCGCGCCGTCGCCGAAGTAGCGCGCGACCTCGCCTCCGTAGCGCCGGATCGCGGTGCTGCATTCCCCCCGATACGCGTCAATGAGTTTTTGCAGATCCTCCGGATCCAGCGCCTCCGAAAGCTGCGTGGACCCGACCAGATCACTGAACATCACCGTGATCTGACGGAATTCGGCCTCGCGCTGCGGCGCGACCGGGATGGACGCCACGCCGAACTTCGCTGCCGTCAATGCTTCGATGGCCTTCAGCAGCTTCTTGCGATGACCTAAGGAAATAACGCCAAGCTTCCTGAGATCATTCTCGGTCAGATCCGGAAGGACGGAGTATTCGATATTGTTGTCTGCGAAGGTTTGGGCGTACTGGCCCAGGCCGTGTCCACACAGCCAGTCGCGAACCTCGGTCGTTGTCCTCGCCATTGCAGAGGCCCTCGTCTGTTGTCGCTCGAGGCACGCCAGACTGCGACGACTGTCGTGCCGTTCTGCTCACGCCGAGGGCCGAGCACCGCGCCTCCTACTGTACGAAGGCTCTACTCAGAGGATACGGAAGCGCCTCTCCGACCGCCTGCTGAAGCTCGTCGAGCATCTCCGCCTCGGATTTGAGCAGCTCGTGATTATATCCCTCCGCCATGATCAATGCCGATTCATACGTCTCCTGGACGACCCTGATGCGATCGCTCGGGGGAAGGGACGCGACAAACTCGATCGTCTCTTCCACGTGGGCAACCTCGCTCCCAAGGCAACTATGGCTTCGGAGAAAGCGGGTCGCATCGACGCCATCAGGGCATAGTGCCTGCATTTTCTCGATATCGGTCTTCTGCTTGAGCGCGGCGATGCGTTCCAGACAATAGGAATAGCCGATGCAGCCGATCGGGTAGTCCTCGACGCAGAGCTCATCGAACCGATCGCAGAGCGGCTTGATGCCCTCGGGGATGAAGTTGGCGACCAGTCGCTCGGCGGGCAGGCCCAGCGCGCGAAGATCCTTGAGCGCGAGCCGGTCGTGACCGGTCTCCTCGCGCGCGCGTTCTTCGAGATAGGCTGCCACTTCCGGCCTCCCCAGTTCGTTGAATCGCCTGGCGGCGCGCTGGAGATTTCGCGGCGTGTGGACAGACGTGTGGTAGGCGCCCACGATGGCGACGATGTAGCCGACGAGCGTCGGCGCCGGGCTGGCGAGGCGCCCTTCAATTCTGGAAAATCCGAGATTGATCGCGCCGTCGAGCAGCCCGATCGTGCTGCCCCTGGCGCCGACGCCCGTCATCGGCGTCGCAAACGGATCTGTGTATTCCTTTGTGCCGCCCGGGAGATGAAACCAGACCTCTCCCGACTCGCGCGCGATGATCGAAATATTGCCGCCAACGTTGACCCACTCCGTGACCAGGGGCGCCATTCCACACCTCCATATCCGAGCGGTCGCGCGCGCATCGTTTCCCGCACGGTGCGCGCGAAACTCGCTAAAAACACAACTCAGGCCCAGTCTCGACCGCGCTAGATTCCGTTTGGCGTAATGGCCATCAGCAAGCGGGCCGTCTCGAGAAGAGACAGGTGAAGCGGAGGCTTGTCGACCCGCGATCGGTCCGGCACCACGAAAATGACTCCAGTCCCATCAGGGTCCGGGTTGTGACAGCCGCTATTATACTCTTCTTCCGTGAACACGATGGGGTTCGCCAGAAATATACCCCGGGCCTGAAGCGACGCTTTGGCGTTTGGCGAGGTGCCGTCCGACTGCCGCGTCGTCAACCACTTTTCAAAATCTGGATCGGTCCACGCCTCGACGATCAACTGTGCGAGGGCATCGTTCTGATAAGAAAAATCCAGTACTTTCTCTTGGAGATTAGCGTCCCGGAAGATACCTGCCATAGCGAAGCCCTCCGTAAAATACAGGGGCGCCGTTCTGACGCCCGGTATCTCAGTAGCTTAGTTGTAGAACTCTGCGGTGGCAAGCCAGACTAGCGCCACCGAAAAGGCTGTAAGCATTCGACGGACGACCATGGAAGCTGGCCGCCGCCGAACGCCGGGCCGTCAAGGCTTTGCCGCGGCTTCCACGCCGCGAAGCTGGGCGGCTACGGTCAATTCGCCGATCTTGCTGCCCATCTGTTTTCCAACTTCGGTAGAAAACCGATAGTGAAAACCGGCCTGCGCCTGCGGCCATCAGGCGCAGGCCGAGCGCAGAGAACTTAAGGAAGAGGTCCGACGATCGCCTGATCGTGGCGTGCCGCGATGCCGGGCAAGAGATCCATATGCTCCTCCCGGGGATTTGGAATGTCGTGCAGGTCGCGGAAAAACTCTTCGTGGCGGCGCGGCGTGGACACCAGAATATGTCGCGCGTCGGCGTCCCCGACATTGGTGAAGCCGTGGACCGTACCTCTCGGGACCAGGACCCGTGCGCCCGGCCCTGCCACGGCGGTGCGCTCGCCGATAAGGTACTTCAGTTGGCCTGCGATCACGATGAAGAGCTTGTCTTCGGTAGCGGAGATGTGCGCGGGTGCGCCGGCGCCGGGCTTGATCGTCATGTCCAGGATCGTGAAGGGGCTCGGATAGGGGTTGATGATCGCTGCGGTAATCCCGGCGAATTCCGTCGTTTCGAATTTCGTGGTGATGTCGGCTTGCATGTTCGCTCCAGACAAGGTTGCTATCTGACAAGCCGCATATGGCGGCCGCGCGCGCCGTGAGTAGCCCCACTGACCCGGACAGAGCGGCCAGGCTACTGGCCAATCGAGCGCGTCACCGTCCGGCCGACGCAGCCTCCAGATGGCGCGCCAGGACTTGCGCGAACGCGTTGACCTTGGGATTGAGGTCGGCGCGCGAAGGAAAGGTGAGATGCAGCCGGGTCGAGCCCGAGAACAGGTTCGGCAGCACGGGCACAACGGCTTTCGATCCAAGCTCGGCCCGGCATAGCGATTGCGGCAGCAGCCCGACGCCTTGATGCAGCAAGACAAATTCACGCACCAAAGCGAAACTGTCCACCGCGAGCTGAAACTGCGGGAACTCAACCCCGTTCTTGAGACCGCGGGACAGCAGGCGGCGCAGCTCGGGCCGTTCGGGACCAATCAGCGTGCTCACCGCGTGTATGTTGGCTGGCTCGCCGTTCCTGCGCAGATATTCGGCGCTGGCATAAAGGCCGAACTCCATGTCGAGAACGCCCTTGACGAGCGCTTCCTGCGGATTGGAAGCGCCAATGCGAAGGGCGACATCGATGTTCTCGGAGATGAGGTCGAGCACGTCGTTCGTGAGCAGCACCTCGAACCGCACGGCGGGATGCGCTTCACGGAATTCGGAAACGGCGGCGGCGATGATACCGGGCGGAAAGTCCGCCGGCGCCGTCAGACGGATTCCACCGACATAGGAGGCGCCTGCCTTGCCCAGGCCGTCGAGCGCGCCGGCGAGAGAGGCCAGAGCCTCCGCAGAGCGTCCGTACAGTTCGGCGCCTTCCGTGGTGAGCGAAAAAGCGCGAGTCGAACGCTTGAAGAGGCGGACGCCGAGTGTTCTTTCCAACGTTCGGATGCGCAAACTGACGGACGAGCGCGGTGTATTGGTCTGACGAGCGGCCGCGGCAAATCCGCCAGCCCGCACGACAGCGACAAAGGTTTGGAGAGAGTTGAGGTCCATTCGGCGCGCCTTTTGTCACGCCAAAATCGGATCTGGTCGCATCGGCCGATCCGAAATCACGCATGTCATATGATTTATCCGCGATCTGCGGGCAGACGGACGAAGCACGTCGTGGCGGAAGAGGATTGATGTGGTTGCCGGCTTCAATGACGTTGCGGAGCTACAGGATCGTTTCAACGAATCAGAGATGGGTTACATTCGAAATGTTGTCCCGTGCGTCCACACCGGCCAGGACGCACGGGACCACAAACGCTGGGGCACGAAACTCAACAGCCGTGGCAGATCGTGAGCTTGCGATCGACAGCACGATCCTCTTCGCTGATGCGCTCGAGCTCGTTCGGATTCTGCGACAGCAGGTCCTTCGCGTGGGGCTGACGATGGCCGACCGGCGCAGGCCACGGCAGACCTAGCGTCCGTGATGAGGCATCGGACATGCCTGACGAGACGGCAGAGGGCGATGGTTTCGCCAGTCCCACCGTCTCGGCCGTGGCCGTGCGACCAGAGAGTAACGCCGCCAGAAGCACTGCTCCGATCATCTCACGCATGATTGCTCTCCAAAGCTTCGATTGCCGTTGGTGTCATCGGCTGACCTCCTTCCGATATGGAGCGGCCAGAATCGGCGCGGCTTGCTACAGCGTGATTTCAATCGTTCGGGAGAACAGTTGCGGTTGTAGCAACCGACCAACTAGCCGTGATGAACCGCGGGCGAACGTCTCGACGATCTCGAGAAGCCGTTCTTGCACCGCCTAGAGCGTGATGACTTTTCTTCGAATCGTCATCCCGCTCTAGCATTACAGTTGTCTTTTTGTTTTGAAGTGCGCGCGCTGGGCGGCGGCCTGGTGAGCTCTACGCCAAAGTGACCATGCGATGATGTGTGCGGGTTGGATTCGCTTTCGAGCGAGTCTGATGGCG
>NZ_JBVAPG010000128.1:0-23395 GCF_055413685.1 Bradyrhizobium sp. LeoA1Lang
GAGATACGGTCCCATTGCGTGTCGTTCAGAACGAGCCGATCCAGAACCCCCAAGGCTTCCTCCTAAAAGAAAGCCTTGAATCACGTTCCGTCTGATTTGAGAATCCCAAGAGTCCACACAGCCTAGCCGACAGCCACCGAGCATTATTCGAAAGAAGCGGATGCCGCGCCTGAACAGCCCTCATACAGTTCCAATCGGCCGCACGATCGCAGCGGGTGATCGATCACCGGAAAGGTGCCGTATGACCCGAAGCACGTGATCGGGATGGGCTGATCGCAAGCCGACAAAGAGCGGTGCGTTCAAAGTTCGACAGGGAGGACACCAGATGAAGCATTCCATTCTGCATCTTGCATTGGCGGCCGTCGCAGCGTTGTGCGCGAGCGGTACCGGAGTCTCTGCCGCCTGGGAGCCGGTTCGTCCGCTCGAGTTCATCGTACCCGCCGGCACAGGCGGCGGTGCGGATCAGATGGCGCGCACGATCCAGGGCATCGTGACCAAGCACAATCTGATGAAGCAGCCGATGGTCGTCATCAACAAGGCTGGTGGCGCCGGAGGTGAAGGTTTTCTCGATGTGAAGGGGTCATCGGGCAATCCCCACAAGATCATCATTACACTCTCGAATCTTTTCACGACGCCACTGGCAACGGGGATTCCCTTCAACTGGAAGGATCTGACCCCGGTCGCAATGCTGGCGCTCGATGAATTCGTGCTCTGGGTGAATGCCGAGAAATCCTACAACAAGGTCGGCGAATATGTTGACGCCGTCAAAAAGGCGCCGGCCGGCACGTTCAAAATGGGAGGCACCGGCTCGAAGCAGGAGGACCAGATCATCACGGTCGCCGTCGAGAAGGCGATCGATACCAAGTTCACCTACATCCCCTACAAAGGCGGCGGCGAAGTCGCCGTCCAGCTCGTCGGCAACCACGTCGATTCGACCGTCAACAATCCGATCGAAGCCGTAGCGCAATGGCGCGGGGGCAAGCTCCGTCCGCTCTGCGTCTTCGACGCCCAGCCAATGGCCTATGACGAGCCGATCGCCGACGGCAAGAGCTGGAAGGATATTCCAACCTGCAAATCGCAGGGCCTCGAGATGGAGTATCTGATGTTGCGTGGCATCTTCATGCCGCCGAAAGCCACCAAGGATCAGATCGAATATTACGTCGAACTGTTCAGGAAGGTGCGCGCGACGCCTGAATGGCAGGATTTCATGAAGAGCGGCGCATTCAACACCACCTTCCTGACCGGGGCCGACTACGCCAAGTGGGTCGAGGCGGAGCAAAAGCGCCACGAGGTATTGATGAAAGAAGCTGGTTTCCTCGCCTCGGCGAATTGATCCGGCGATATCAACCAAGCACGCACGAGCGTGTCCCTTCGATTTCTAGAGCGTTTTCGAGCGAAGTGGAGACCGGTTCGCGTGAAGAAAACGCGTCAAAACAAGAATCTAGAGCTTCGGTTCTGATTCGATCAGAACCGAAAATGCTCGAGTCCCGAACTCACGATTCAGCCTGGAGGCCCTATGACTGCGCGTAGATCAGACGCTGCCGGCCCGGCACACAAGGCAGTGGAAACCGGCATGGCACTGCTGATCGCAGCCTTCGGCATGATCGTGATCATCGGCAGTTCGAAGGCCGGCATCACCTGGGGCGCGGAGGGCCCGCGTGCGGGCTTCTTTCCCTTCTACATTGGAATCTCCATCGTCGCAGCGAGCGCCATCAATCTCTGGAGCGCGCTGCGCGACAATGACGACCGATTGTTCGCGGAGTGGGGACAGCTTCGCCAGGTGATGAGCGTGGTTGTGCCCACCGCGATCTATGTCGGTTCGATGCCCTTTGTCGGGCTCTATGTCGCCTCGATCATTTTCATCGGCTGGTTCATGCGGTGGCTTGGCGGCTACCGATGGCTCCCGACCGTTGCCGTGGCGTTCGGCATGCCCATCATCACCTATCTTGTCTTCGAACGCTGGTTCCTCGTTCCCCTTCCCAAAGGTCCTATCGAGGAATGGCTCGGCCTATAGAAGCCGCATTGTGGTCGGTTCGCTGTTGCAGGACGTATCGAAATGGAAGAACTCGCCAATCTTTTTCACGGCTTCGCCGTAGCCCTGCAGCCCTACAACATGATGCTGATGGTCGTGGGCATCATGCTCGGGGTCATCATTGGCGTGCTTCCGGGGCTGGGCGGCGCAAACGGCGTTGCGATCCTCTTGCCGCTGACCTTCAGCATGCCGCCGACATCGGCGATCATCATGCTGTCCTGCATCTACTGGGGCGCGTTGTTCGGCGGGGCGATCACCTCGATCCTGTTCAACATACCGGGTGAACCCTGGTCGGTAGCGACGACTTTCGATGGCTATCCGATGGCGCAACAGGGCAAGCCTGGCGAAGCGTTGACGGCAGCCTTCACCTCCTCGTTCGTGGGCGCGCTGTTCGCCGTCGCCATGATCACGCTGGTGGCCCCGCTGGTCGCAAGCTTCGCGTTGCGATTTGGTCCTGCGGAAAAATTCGCGGTGTACTTCCTCGCGTTTTGCAGCTTCGTCGGCCTGAGCAAGGAGCCGCCCTTCAAGACCATCGCCGCGATGATGATTGGCTTCGCGCTTGCGGCCGTCGGACTCGATTCAATCACCGGGCAGTTGCGATTGACGTTCGGGATCACCGAATTGCTCAACGGGTTCGATTTTCTGATCGCCGTCATCGGTCTTTTCGGTATCGGCGAGATCCTTCTGACGATGGAAGAAGGATTGAGCTTCCGCGGCGGCAACGCGAAAATCAACCTGCGCGTCGTGCTGCAAACCTGGAAAGAACTGCCCGCGTACTGGGTGACGTCATTGCGCTCTTGTCTGATCGGGTGCTGGATGGGTGTCACGCCGGCCGGAGCAACGCCGGCATCCTTCATGAGTTACGGCATCGCCAAGCGGCTCGCGAAGAACGGCAAGAATTTCGGCAAGGGAGAAATCGAGGGCGTGATCGCACCGGAGACGGCAGCTCACGCCGCCGGGACCTCGGCACTGCTGCCAATGCTGTCGCTCGGAGTCCCCGGGTCTCCGACGGCCGCTGTTCTTCTCGGCGGCCTCTTGATCTGGGGCCTGCAGCCCGGGCCGATGCTGTTCGTCGAGCAAAAGGAATTCGTCTGGGGCCTGATCGCCTCGATGTATCTCGGCAATCTCGCGGGCCTGCTCGTCGTGCTCACCTGCGTGCCCATATTCGCCGCTATACTTCGCGTGCCGTTCAGCATCATCGCGCCCCTCATTCTGGTGCTCTGCGCGATCGGCGCCTACTCGGTTCACAACAGCACATTCGACGTGATGCTGATGCTGGTCTTCGGCGTGCTCGGCTATCTGCTCAAGAAGTGCAACTATCCTCTCGCCCCTTTGGTGCTGGCCATTGTGCTCGGCGACAAGGCGGAGGAGGCATTCCGGCAATCGCTGCTCGGGTCGCAAGGTTCGCTCGCGGTGTTTTTCTCGAATGGCTTGGTCAGCACGATCATGGTCCTGGGGCTCGTTGCCCTTTTCTGGACCGCTATTCAGGAAGGCTACAGCCGGCTGCGAACAGCGGCCGCCTGAGGCGGAGCTTTCTTCGAAGCTGGGATATAAAATACCAAAGCTCAGAACGGCTGGGCGATCGTGTTATCGCACTTCCTGCGTCCGACCTACCCGCTCACATACCTCCTGAATCCGCCAGCCTAATGCGGGCGCGCCAAGCTCGCGTTCCAAAGCTGACCTTCAGATCGCCCGCGATGATTCTTGCGTGAATCCAGTCGCTTCAGAGCATCGATAGAAATCGCGCTGTGGACCATGGTCTTGGGTTCGAAGTGAACCCGTTCGGTTGAACCAAGTTGTTGATTCCGAGTACCGATGCCCGCCTGCGACATTTGCGCGCGGTTCGTACCGACGCTTGAATGTTGGCATATTAGATACCAAGATGGCCGCCGCGCGTTCGGGACATAAGATAACAGGGGCGCGCCTTGGGAGGACCTATGACAGAGATGGTGCAGGCTACGGCTCCGCCAGCGGCCCGTGTCAGCGATACCTTTCGCTGGACACAACTTGCGATCGGCGTCGCGGCGATGGTGATGATCGCCAACTATCAATACGGTTGGACATTCTTCGTCCCCGACATTCAGAAAAAATTCGGTTGGGATCGCGCCTCTATCCAGTGGGCCTTCACCCTTTTCGTTTTGTTTGAGACATGGCTGGTGCCGATTGAAGGCTGGTTCGTCGACAAATACGGCCCGCGCATCGTGGTTCTCATCGGCGGCATCCTCTGCGCCATCGGCTGGGCCATCAATGCCCAGGCGACCTCGCTCAACGGCTACTATCTCGGCATGATCATCGCGGGCATCGGCGCCGGCGGCGTGTACGGCACCTGCGTCGGCAACGCGCTGAAATGGTTTCCCGACAAGCGCGGTCTGGCGGCCGGCATCACCGCGGCCGGCTTCGGCGCAGGCTCGGCGCTGACGGTCGCGCCGATCCAGGCGATGATCAAGGACTCCGGCTTCCAGACCACCTTCCTCTATTTCGGTCTCGGCCAGGGCATCATCATCGTGCTGCTCTCCTTCTTCCTGCTCGCGCCGAAGTCCGGACAGGTTCCGATGGTCGCGCAGAACGCCAATCTGGTTCAGAGCCGGCGCAACTATCAGCCGACGGAAGTGCTGCGGCAGCCGATCTTCTGGCTGATGTACTTCATGTTTGTGATCGTCGGCGCCAGTGGCCTGATGGTGACAGCGAACCTGAAGCCGATCGCTGTGGACTGGAAGATCGACAGTGTCCCGGTGACCCTGATCGGCGTGACGATGACCGCCGTGACCTTCGCCGCCACCATCGACCGTGTGCTCAACGGCCTGACGCGTCCGTTCTTCGGCTGGATCTCCGACAATATCGGCCGCGAGAACACGATGTTCATCGCCTTCGGCATGGAGGGCATCGGCATCTGGGCGCTCTACATGTTCGGCCACGATCCGATCTGGTTCGTGATCCTGTCGGGCTTCGTGTTCTTCGCCTGGGGTGAGATCTACTCGCTGTTCCCCTCCACCTGCACCGACACCTTCGGCCCGAAATTCGCGACCACCAATGCCGGCCTGCTCTACACCGCCAAGGGCACGGCCGCGCTGCTGGTGCCGATTGCGAACTACATGCAGCAGACCGCAGGCAATTGGGACAATGTCTTTCTCATCGCCGCGGGCGCCAACATCCTGGCATCGCTGCTCGCCATCCTGGCGCTGAAACCGTGGCGCAAGGTCGTGGTGGAAAAATCGGGCGCGTCGTAGATCGCGCAACGCAGTTGGCATGAAGCGCCCGGCCCACAGCCGGGCGCTTTTTTGCTGCGCTTCCGATTTTCCGAAATCGCCGTGACCGCCGACCTGCGGCACGGCCTATACCGCACCGCAGCACAAGTTCGGCTTGCATTGTGGGATATAGTATACCAACATCCGCCCAATGCTTGCGACGATAAGTCACAAACTCGCGACAGAAGGCCGCAACCGCAAGCACGCGCTCGGGAGGACTTGATGGTTTTAAGCAACGCCGCCACCGCACCCTCAACACCTTCGTCCAACGGCTTCCGCTGGTTTCAGCTCGTCATGGGCATCGTCTGCATGGCGATGATCGCCAACCTGCAATACGGCTGGACGCTGTTCGTCGATCCGATCGACGCGAAGCATCATTGGGGCCGTGCGGGCATCCAGCTCGCCTTCACGATCTTCGTGGTGACCGAGACCTGGCTCGTCCCCATCGAAGCCTGGTTCGTCGACAAATACGGGCCGAGCATGGTCATCATGTTCGGCGGCGTGATGATCGCGCTGTCCTGGGTCCTCAATTCCTATGCGGATTCGCTGGCGCTGCTTTATACCGCCGCCGTGATCGGCGGCATGGGCGCCGGCGCGGTCTACGGCACCTGCGTCGGCAATGCGCTGAAATGGTTTCCGGACCGCCGGGGTCTGGCTGCGGGCGCGACCGCCGCCGGCTTCGGCGCGGGTGCCGCGCTCACCGTGGTGCCGATCGCAAGCATGATCGCCGCAAGCGGCTACCAGACAGCCTTCTTCGAGTTTGGCATCGGGCAAGGCTTGATCGTGTTCGTGCTCGCCTTCTTCATCCGCCCGCCGTCTGTCGCGGTGCCTCCGAAGAAGAAGCAGCTCAACCTGCCGCAAACCAAGATTGATTTCACCCCGCCGCAGGTGCTGCGCAGCCCGATCTTCTGGGTGATGTATCTGGTGTTCGTGATGGTCGCCGCCGGCGGCCTGATGACGGCGGCGCAGATCGCGCCGATCGCCGATGACTTCCAGATCGCCAAGACGCCGGTCTCGCTCGCCGGCATCCAGATGGCGGCGCTGACATTTGCGATCTCGCTCGATCGCATCTTCGACGGATTCGGCCGGCCGATGTTCGGCTGGATTTCCGACAATATCGGCCGCGAGTACACGATGTTCATCGCTTTCGGCACGGCGGCGCTGATGCTGTTGACGCTCTCGACCTATGGCGCCCATCCGGTCGTGTTCGTGCTCGCGACCGCGGTCTATTTCGGCGTGTTCGGCGAGATCTACAGCCTGTTTCCAGCCACCAGTGGCGACACCTTCGGTGTGAAGTACGCCGCCACCAACAACGGCATGCTGTACACGGCGAAGGGCACCGCCTCGCTGCTGGTGCCGCTCGCCAGCATCCTCGCCAAGAATTTTGGCTGGCACGCCGTGTTCGTGATCGGAGTAGCTCTCAACGCGACGGCGGCGCTGATGGCGCTGTTCGTGATCAAGCCGATGCGACGCGCCTTCATCTTGGGCAACGAGACAGCGGCGGCACAGGCAACCGCGCGGAGCGTCACCACAGCATGAGCGCAGACGTTGTGACGGGCGAAGGCGCACTTCGGTGCGCCTTTTCTTTTTGCCCAGAATGAAAGGAATACAAAATACAGCGAGATAGATCGATCAGACGCCATCACCCGCAGGATCGAAAGTGTCAGCGCTACTTACTGTTTTTACTGCATTTTTCTCTATGTATCCGCTTCTGCTGCGTTGACAATTGGCATTTTGTATACCAGACTTGCAATCGTAAACGAACCCAAGGAGGTTGCCATGCAAGTCGGAGATATTCTGCGCAAGAAAGCCGCCCGTGTTGCAACGGTTCGCATGAACGAGACGGTGGCGATCGCCGCGCAACTGATGCGTTCGGGAAATATCAGCGCGCTGGTGGTCAAGGATGTCGTCCGCACCGAGGGCAACACGGCGGTGGGCATGTTCACCGAGCACGACGTGGTGCGCGCCATCGCCGAGCATGGCGCAGCAGGCGCCAACATGCGCGTGTCGCATTTCATCTCGGTGCAGCAGCTCGTGTCCTGCAGCTCGCGCGACACGCTCGAGCATGTCCGCCATCTCATGAACAAGCACCACATCCGCCACGTGCCGGTCATCGACAATTACAGCCTGATCGGCGTCATCAGCATCCGCGACATCGCAGCTGCATTCGACGAGCAGGTGATGACCGCGCGGGAAGCCATTCCGGCCTGAAAGCACCTCAGCGTCAGCGCGCCGGTCTGAGACATGCTCGGCACCGGCGCATGGCCCCGCGCTGAAACATCAACCCCGCCTCTTTTGCGAAACATCCCATGAAGATTTGCATTTACGGCGCCGGCGCGATCGGCGGCTATCTCGGCGTGCAGCTTGCGCGCGCGGGCGCAGATGTGAGCCTGGTCGCACGCGGCGCCCATCTCGCAGCCATGAAGGCGAACGGGCTGAAGCTCTTGATCGGCGATGAAGAGCGCATCGTGCATCCCCGCTGCACCGACGATCCGGCCGAGCTTGGGGCACAGGATTTCGTCATCATCTGCCTGAAGGCGCATTCGATCACCGGCGTGCTCGAACGGATGCAGCCGCTGCTTGGCCCGCACACGCGTATCGTCACCGCCGTCAACGGCATCCCCTATTGGTATTTCCACAAACACGGCGGCGCCCATCAGGGTTCGACGCTGGAGACCATCGATCCCGGCGGCCGGCAGTGGCGTGAGCTTGGCCCCGAGCGCGCGATCGGCTGCATCGTCTATCCCGCCACCGAGATCGAGGCGGCTGGTGTCATCCGGCACGTCTATGGCGACCGCTTTCCGCTCGGCGAGCCCTCCGGCGAGATCACCGAGGACGTGCAGCGTCTGTCTGATGTCTTCACTAAGGCGGGCATGCAGGCCCCCGTGCTCGAGCGCATCCGCGACGAGATCTGGCTCAAGCTGTGGGGCAATGTCTGCTTCAACCCGATCAGCGCCCTCACCCATGCGACCCTGGACGTAATCTGCTCCGATCCGCCGACCCGCGCGCTGTCGAAAGCGATCATGCTGGAGACGCAGGCGATCGCCGAAACCTTTGGCGTCAAATTCCGTGTCGACGTCGAACGCCGCATCGAAGGCGCGCGCAAGGTCGGCGCCCACAAGACCTCGATGCTGCAGGACCTCGAGCGTAGCCGCCCGATGGAGATCGATCCGCTGGTCACCGTGGTTCAGGAAATGGGGCGCCTGACCGGGATCCCGACGCCGTCGCTGGATGCGATGCTGGCGCTCGCTGCCCAGCGCGCGCGGATCGCCGGGCTCTACGATGGAACGGTGCTTCCATCGCCGGAAGCAAAAGTTGCGGCGGTCACGTGATGCTGCAGCGTAACGTGACCCATTGGCTTCGCTTCCGCCGCCAGGGTGAGACCGGCTTCGGCGTGCTGACGCCATCCGGCATCGCCGTACATGACGGCGAGATGTTCGGCACCTCCAAGCCGAACGGACGAATACTCGTGCTGGAGGACGTCGAGGTGCTCGCCCCTTCCGAGCCGACCAAGATTGTCGCGCTCTGGAATAATTTTCACGCGCTCGCCGCCAAGCTGCAGCAGCCTGAGCCGGCCGAGCCGCTCTATCTGCTGAAAGCGACCACCTCCGTCACCGCGCCGGCTGCCGTGATCGAACGCCCCCTCTCCTATGACGGCAAGACCACCTACGAGGGCGAGCTCGGCATCGTCATCGGAAAGCCCTGCACCAACGTCTCTCCCGATGAAGCCGACGACTTCATCTTCGGCTACACCTGCGTCAACGACGTCACCGCCAACGACATCCTCAACCGCGACAAGACGTTTGCGCAATGGGCCCGCGCCAAGGGCTTTGACGGCTACGGCCCGTTTGGTCCCGTCATCACCGCAGGGATCGACCCGGCAAGCCTTGTCGTGCGCACCATTCTCAACGGCGCCGAGCGTCAGAACTACCCGATATCAGACATGATCTTCAGCGCGCAGGAGCTCGTCAGCAAGATCTCGCACGACATGACGCTCTTGCCCGGCGATCTCATCGCCTGCGGCACCTCGGTCGGCGTAGGCGTCATGAAGGAGCCAGTCAACACCGTGACGGTGGCGATCGACGGCATCGGCGAGCTCACGAACGAATTCAGGCAGTAGGCGACGTCACCTGAAGCCAATGGCGTGAACCCCTTAATTCGGGGACTTTGGGTCGATCCGACCTGTTCCGCCTTGCGGAAACAACGCGGCGCTTTTGCATGATGGCGTTGCCCTGACCATCGCCCGCCCCCGTGGACTTTTGCAGGGGGCGACGGCATCCTGCTGCCCGAATGAATTCTCGATAAACAGCGCGCGGCCGTCCGCGCCGGGGAAACAGAGGGCAGTAATGATCAAGACACGCTTCACCGAGCTTTTCGGCGTCGAGCACCCGATCGTGCAGGGCGGCATGCAATGGGTCGGACGCGCGGAACTCGTCGCGGCCGTCGCCAATGCCGGCGCGCTCGGCATGATCACGGCGCTGACCCAGCCGACACCGGATGATCTCCGCAAGGAGATCGCGCGCTGCCGCGAGATGACGGACAAGCCGTTTGGCGTGAACCTGACCATCCTGCCTGCGATCAAACCGCCGCCTTACGCCGAATACCGCCAGGTCATTATCGAGAGCGGCATCAAGATCGTCGAGACCGCGGGCAACAAGCCCCAGGAACACGTCGACCAGTTCAAGAAGCACGGCGTCAAGGTCGTGCACAAGTGCACCAGCGTCCGTCACGCATTGTCGGCAGAGCGCATGGGCGTGGACGCGATCTCGATCGACGGCTTCGAATGCGCTGGTCATCCCGGCGAGGACGATACCCCCGGCCTGATCCTGATCCCCTGCGCCGCCGACAAGGTGAAGATCCCGATGATCGCCTCCGGCGGCTTTGGCGACGGCCGCGGCTTGGCGGCTGCGCTGGCGCTCGGCGCCGACGGCATCAACATGGGCACACGCTTCATGTGCACCAAGGAGAGCCCGATCCATCAGCTCGTCAAGGAACGCATCGTCGCCAATGACGAGCGCGAGACCGAGCTGATCTTCCGCACCATGCGCAACACCTCGCGTGTCGCCAAGAACGCGATCTCGACAAAGGTGGTCGCGATGGAGAAGGAAGGCGCGAAATTCGAGGATGTCCGCGAACTCGTCGCCGGCGCCCGCGGCAAGATGGTTTACGCCAGCGGCGACGCCGACGAAGGCATCTGGTCGGCCGGCCAGGTGCAGGGACTGATCCACGACATCCCGACCTGCGCCGAGCTGGTATCGCGCATCGTGCGCGATGCGGAGGCGATCATCCGCGGCCGCCTCGAAGGCATGATTTCGGGCGCGCAGCGCCAGGCCGCCGAATAGAGTGGCCTTGAAGCCCAACCAAAGAGAAGAGCCGATGAAAGCCTATGTGTATGGCGCCAATGGCGCTGAGATTACCGACGTCGCAAAGCCAACGCCGAAGGGCACGCAGGTGCTGGTCAAGGTCCATGCCTGCGGCCTCAACCGCGCCGATCTCGGCATGACCAAGGGCCATGCCCATGGCAGCGCGGGAGGCGTCGGCGCCGTGCTCGGCATGGAATGGGCCGGCGAGGTCGCCGAGCTCGGACCTGACGCCAAGGGCGTCAAGGTCGGCGACAAGATCATGGGTTCCGGCGGCGCCGCCTTTGCGGAATACACGCTTGCCGATCACGGCCGGCTGTTCCGCGCGCCCTCGAACATGAATTTCGAGGAGGCGGCCACCCTGCCCGTCGCGCTCGCGACCATGCACAACGCCGTCGTCACCAATGGCGCCCTTCAGGTGGGGCAGACCGTGCTGATCCAGGGCGCAAGTTCCGGCGTCGGGTTGATGGCCATGCAGATCGCGAAACTCAAGGGCGCCAAGCTCGTGATCGGTTCCTCGACCGACGCGATGCGGCGCGGCCGGCTGAAGGATTTCGGCGCCGACCTCGCGATCGATTCCAGCGACGCCGGCTGGGTCGAGCAGGTGCTGAAGGCAACCGGCGGCGAAGGCGTCGACCTCATCGTCGACCAGGTCTCCGGCAAGGTCGCCAACCAGAACCTCGCTGCGACCAAGGTCAAGGGCCGCATCGTCAATGTCGGCCGGCTCGGCGGCACCCATGCCGATTTCAACTTCGACCTGCACGCGGCGCGCCGCATCCACTATATCGGCGTCACCTTCCGCACCCGCACCATCGAGGAGATCCGCGAGATCTTCGACGAAGTCCGCAAGGACATCTGGGGCGCGGTGGAATCGCGCAAGCTGCAACTGCCGATCGACCGTGTCTACAAGTTCGACGAGATCGGCAAGGCGTTCGAGCACATGGAAGCCAACAAGCACTTAGGCAAGATCGTGGTGACGCTTTAAGTGCGATCGTTAGGGTGGGCAAAGCGCAGCGTGCCCACCTTCGCTTGCACCGAACGTGGATGGTGGGCACGCTTCGCTTTGCCCACCCTACGCCATGCGGCTTAGATTGCCCTTCCCGCTATGGTGGCCTGATAGCCATGGATCTGCTTGGCCGTCGTAATCGCCGCAAAAATCGCTGCCAGAACGAATGCTATGGAAAAGGCGAAGAAAACAAAACGTGGCGTCATTGAGTGGGCTCCCTTTCAGGACCCCCCGCGCCATATCTAACGTGAATTCCGAGGCCTTCAAGGCGCGCACGGGCGGTCCACTTAGAATGCCGCAGACTGAAGGGTCACGCCTGTCGCGAAAGGCAGAGCGTCGGCTTCTCTCAAACGGCGTGGGATGGTCACGCCATGTGCTTGGCCGTTTGCCCTTGGGTGAGCTGTGTTCCAGTGGGGCGATGGAGTTGTCAGTGCGATTTGTGACGACGCCTTACGAGACGATAGACGCCATACCCGACTGCAATAAGAGCAAGAGGAAGTCCAGCGCCAGCGACAGGTCCCGGAGCGCCATGAACGCTACCAGGAGCGCCATGGACGCCACCATCGGTCCAATTGGTTGGGCTGCCATCTCCCTGGAGGACGTAACCGGTGGTTGCGATCCCTAACACAGCCAGTCCACCAAGAGCGCTTTTGAGAGACCACAAGCGTATGAATTTCCACATCCAAAGCATGACTATTAATCTCCTCGCCCGCGATTTGATTAATTATTAACGTTTCGTGATAATAATAGCAATATTAAATCGTCATAATAATATCAATATTAAATCCGCTGCGCAGCCGTGATATTGCAAAGCAACACAGCCTCTAATTGATCAGTGGCTGACCGCTCGCCCCTCAGCCCGATGGTCGGGGCGACGCCTAGGCGCAAATCCCCGATTTTGCGCTAGAGCTAAAGCGCGACGAGATAAGGATGAATCATCATCGCGCTTTAGGTTATTGTTTGAGCATGATCTTTTCGGAAAACCGCTTCACACTTTTCCGGATCATGCTCCAGCCGGTATCACTTGATGCGCCGCTTCAGTGCCGCGTCTACGCTCGGGCGAAATGTTGCGAGGAAATCGGTTGCGGTCGCGAAGTCGCGTTCGTTCGCTCTCCGACGGCGGGAAATCGCTTCTGACGTCTCGATTGCTGGCAGTGTGCTTGGCCGAGACAGTCGGTCTAGTTCTGCCCTGAGACGGACGACCTGCCCGTGACGAGTTGCCAAGTCATGGCTTATGCGGAGCAGCGCAATGAGAAGATCGCATTCTTCCATAGCGTCGAATTGAATCCTGGCTATCAGTCGTTAAGCGGCCGCTGCCGCAATCTCTGGTCCATTGTCAGCGTTCAAGAACAGGACGTCCTCGAGTCCCTCACGGCTGTTCAGCCGCACGTAGACGTCAACGATATGCTGCATGGCGATTGACACTGCACTCGCTCAAGAAATTCGATTGGACCTTGAAAGCGACGGGAAATGCCGTCGGTCCTGTAATTAAATAGCGGTAGCGCCGGGCGCACTTGCCTCGACCCACCGCCCTGATAATCGCACTTCGGACGGTAGGCAAGGAGTATGGCCCATAAAAGCCTGTTCGAGGGGGTAGCGCAACCGCAATGACACCTTGCCAACAAACACCTCGGCAAGATCGTGGTGACGCTGTAAGCCGCTCAGATTGCAGACCCGTATAGGGTGGGCAAAGGCGCACTTGCGCCGTGCCCACCATCCACGTTCGGTGCAAGAGAAGGTGGGCACGCTGCGCTTTGCCCACCCTACGCGCCACGAATCTGCGAGGCGCTCATTGCCCACCATCGTTGCCGGCGGGCAACGATCATCGTGGTTCGCCGGAAAATGCCTGCTGCAGTGCTGTCAGCCTGTCGAGCGCAGCTTGCGGCAACGGGCCTTTTTCGACCGCGGCGAGTGCGTCCTCGAACTGCTGCGGCGTCGCCATGCCGACCAGGATCGTGCCCATCGCCGGGTGGGATATTGCAAATCGCGTGGCGGCTTCGGTCAGGCTCGCCGCGAACCCCTCCGTGACCAGCGCGATGAGACGGCGTGCGCGATCGATGTCGGCATCGTAGCTCATCGCCGAACCGATCGGCTCGGGCGCCGGACCCGCAATCGGATGACGCTCGGCTGAGCCCGACAGCGCGCCGCCGGCCAGCACGCGAATGCCCACGACGCCAACGCCGGCGGCCTTGGTGTGATCGAACAATCGTCCATAATCTTGCGCCGGATAGCTCGGCGGCAAATCGTCGGCGGCAGATGGATTGAGCATGTTGTAGACGATTTGAGCGCTGTCGAAGACGCCGGCATCGATCACTTGCTGCAGCGCCGCCGTGTCGCCGACGGCCGTCATCCCGAGGAAACGAATCTTCCCCTGCTGACGCAGCCGCTCGAACGCCGGCACCACGTCGTCGAGCACCTGCTGGACGCTCAGCGCCGATCCGCCTCCGTTCCCGGCAATCGCATTGTGCAGATGAAAGATGTCGACCCGGTCAAGACGCAGTCGCGCCAGGCTGCCTTCGAGCGACATCCTGACGGCGTCCGCAATCCGGCCAAACTCGCTGGGCGGCAACCGGACCTTGGTGCCGACGGCCACATTGGCCGGTTTCAGCTTTTGCAAGACGCGGCCAAGATTCTTTTCCGATTCGCCATCGCCGTACTGCACCGCGGTGTCGAAGTAGTTGACGCCGGCGGCGATCGCCCGCGCGATGGTCCGCTCCTGGTCGACCGGATCGCCGCGCACCATAAACCCGCCCACCGCGCCGCAGCCGAAGCCCAGCACCGAGAGCTGCATTCCCGTGCGTCCAAAGACCCGCAATTGCATCGCTGTTCCTCCGGCTGATTGAAGATTATGCAATGTCGAACGCCGGCTACTCAACCGCAACATTTGCCGCGTGGTGATGCCCTCACTTTTCGATTTCCGGCCCTCTGACTGCGGCCTTGTGGTCAGACCTACACCCTGTCTGCGCCTGCGGAAACTGGTGCAAAGTCGCGAGCACGTGCTCACTTTGGGTTGGTTGCCTTGAGTTAGCGCGTTGCTACCAGTAAGCTCGCGCCATGCTGAAACACTTGCTCTTTGATGTCCTTGGCCACGTTTCCGGTCTTAGCGATGCGCAACTTGAGCAAATCGAGCAGTCATTGCCGGCGACTAGGGCGCTGATCGATCTTCTCAACAAGGCTCATCCGGTCATCGAACACGCGCAGACGCTCTATGTCGAAGCGCAGCCGCTGATCGATCAAGCCAGGAAAGAGTGGCAAACGATCGGCCCGGCCGCGCAAATCCTGTTTGACGTGATCTCGCATCACCTCAACAAAGGCAGTTCGCCGGCGGAGGCCACTGAGGCCGTTCGCGCGGCGCTCAGTGGGTCAATAAAGGGTGTAGCACAGGATCGCGGGATGGATCCGGGAATGAACCGCGTGACCGTCTTTGGGGGGACTGGATTTGTTGGTCGTCGCATCGTGCGCTGTTTGGGTGATTCCACCGCTACGGTGCGCGCAGCCTCACGGCGTACTGGGCGGGCCGAGGGCGATAACGTGGAACAGATCGTTGCCGATGCACATGACGAACGCTCCGTGGAGGCCGCCATTGCGGGCGCCGACGGCGTCGTCAACGCGATCAGCCTATATGTCGAGCATGGAGGCGACACATTTCATTCGGTGCACGTCGAAGCGGCGGCCAGGATCGCTGGAGCCGCGCGCCGGGCCGGGATCAAACGGTTCGTGCACCTGTCAGGAATAGGCGCCGACGCGACCTCGTCTTCGCCCTATATTCGCAGTCGCGGCGAGGGCGAGGCGGCCGTGCAAGCCGCATTCCCTGGCGCTGTCATTGTTCGCCCGGCGGTCATGTTCGCGCCGGACGACGCCTTTCTCACGACAATTCTCGGGCTGCTCCGGACCTTGCCAGCCTATCCGCTGTTCGGCGACGGCAGGACGAGGCTTCAACCGGTGTACGTCGACGACGTCGCCGCGGCGATCGCAAATATCCTGCGGCAAACCCAAAAGCCTTATCCCATCTACGAACTGGGCGGCCCGCGCATTTACTCATACGAGGAGCTGTTGCGGACCATTGCGCGTACCGCAGGATTGCGGCCGGTGCTGGTACGAACACCCTTTGCTCTCTGGGATGCCGTCGCCGGTCTCGCTGAAGTCCTGCCGCAGCCACCACTCACGCGCAATCAGGTCGAGCTTATGCAGATCGACACGACGGCCTCGGACAGTCGGCCGGGACTTGGCCGGCTTGGCATTTCGCCGCGATCGCTCGAAGAAGAGCTCAAAGCGATGCTCAAGCGCACAAACGCGGAAACTCAAGACGCAAGAGGAATTCGCGCCAAGTAGAGGAAAGAAGACTCGGTACTGCGGCACGAGCGACAGTGCTAACGACGAGTTGGCCTCGCCGATAAGACCACCACAGCGATGACCGGTTCGGATCAAACCCGAAAGTCGCCATGACGCGACTTCCGGGTTCAAATTGGTCGGGCGCTCGGTCTTACTTGTGTAATGGCGACGCCGGAGATCGCGAGCAGCCCACCGACAATCAACTTTGGGGTCATGCGGTCGCCAAGGAACAACACGCTCGAAATCAAGGCGAACACCGGAAGCAACAGACCGAAGGGTGCGACGCGGCCCATGGAGCAACGGGCGATCAGCCAGAACCAAAGGCCAAACCCAACAATTCCTCCGATGAAAATTGTGTAGGCGAGTGCCAGCCAACCACGTTCGTCCGCCGTGACAAGGCTCGCCAGTTGTCCATATTCAAGGAGCAACGACATCAACATGACCTGCGGCACCGTGAGCAGCGACGACCACCCCATCAACATCAGGGGATCAAAAGGGCCGTAGCGTTTCGTCAGGACGTTGGACACCGCGAATGCGAAGGCTGACCCGACCACAAGCAGCAGCGGAAGCGCGTTTGCCGACAGGCCAGGCTCCGCCGCCAACACCACCACGCCGAGGAATGCAAGCACCACTCCAGCGGACGTGGTGAGAGACGGCCTCTCCGCGAGCAGCGGCCAGGCTAACAGGACGGTGAAGGGCGTGGCGAGTTGATACGCGACGGCCGACATGCTTCCCGAGCCGAGCCCAAGGCCAACATAGAAGAGCCCGAAGTTCAGTCCACCAAAGAAAATCGAAATAGCTGCGATAGGGCCGAACTGTTGACGCGTGGGCCTTGTGACGAACGGAACAAGCAGCAGCGCGATGGCCAGGAAGCGCAGTGCGAGGAAGAAGAGAGGCGGAAACTCCGTAACGCCCACTTTGATGGCCACGAACTGATAACCCCAGAGCAAGGGAACGGCCACCGCGCAGACGATCTGGAGGGCAGACATGGCATCCTTCCTTTCAAGACCGATCAGTCTAGATATCGGCGCGCCACTAGCGGAGGCGCCCATGGGTTGTTTACCTGATGAAGCGGTCGAGCAGAGCGTCAACGGTGGCTTGCGATGTGATCCGCGTCGGTCCCGTTTTGCCGACCACTCGCAGCCCTTCAACGAAGCAGACGAGAATTCGGGCGGCACTTGAAGGCTCAACACCATCGGCCAACTTGCCCGCCGTCCTCGCACGGGAAAGCGCCTCCGCCACCCTGGCCTCCATGGCTTTGAAGAAGCTCGCGATGCGACGACCAACTTCAGCATCCTGGCCAGCCAGTTCCATGGCTGTGGCCACCAGCAGGCATCCGCGCCGGCCATTGGCACCGCTCGTGCGGTCAACGTAACCGGCAAGGTAGGCCTGCAGGCCGTCGACCGGCTCTCTGCGGGGGTCGAGTTCGATATCCATCCGTGTCAGGGCATCGGCAATGTAGCGATCAAGCGCACGCAAGAAGAGCGAGTGCTTGTCACCGAAAGCGGCGTAAAGGCTGCCACGCGAGAGCTTGGTCGCACGAAGAAGGTCCGGGAGCGCCGTGCCGTGATAGCCGCGCGACCAGAACACACCCATCGCGCGTTCGACAGCGGCTTCCACGTCGAAACTTCGGGGGCGGCCACGGCGCAACTGCACTGGGGTTTGGCGGCTCATTGCTGATATTATAGACCAATTGGTCTTTAAATCGCAAGTGACCGCCAAGGCTCTTTTGCGATTCGCCATCGCCGTACTGCACCGCGGTGCCGAAGTAATTGACGCCGCGTGGTGATGGCCCTCACTTTCGATTTCCGGCGCTCTAACTGCGGCCAGCACGTAGCAGCCAACTAACCGACGCGTGGCTTTGTCCTGAAGTGAGACCACAAATGACCGATCAGCGATAGGGCTAGCGCGCCCACAACAATAGGGAGCCAAATCGACGTGGTTATGATGAAGAAGGAAATGACGACCACACGTCCAAAGACCGATCCGCTCACCGGGTACTGAAGACGTGCGAAATAAGCGTAGATAACAAAGATGACGGCTAGCACCATCCACCCGGCGACAAGCACCAGCAATAAGTCAATAAGTTCGCTGAGATAATGGTGCATGAGCGCACCTCCTGACAGCGTCAGCGCGAGTTGCTGTCCCACCCAGCGCCCAACTCATGCGAAGGCGCAGCTTTCGATTCGGCCGAGCCAGGCCTGTCAACGCGCGCTCGTCGAGATGGCCCGGGCAAGGGCTCGTCCAACGCAATCATAACCATCGGCGGTGTTGTGCAATCCGTCAAACGTTACAAGTTCGCTCTGCGCGACCCCGGCATTGATCGAGTTTCGCATCAGCGCAAAACGAGAGAATAGCCCGACCCTTTCCTGTTTTGCGACATCGATGATGATGCCCTCCATCGTTGAGTAGCTGGCTGAAGCGAGCACCTGTGGCGCATATTGCATGTCCATCAACACGACGTCCGAAGACCCTGCCTTAAGTGCCCTAACCCCTTCAAGAACGCTTCTTTTGAGCCCTTCGTCCGGCCGGCCACCCCAGGCGACGTCATTGGTACCTAACTGCCAGATAACGAGATCGGGCGTGTGCGCGAACACGTCACGCGCGAAGCGTGCGATGTTGTTTGGAATCGTATCTCCGACTCGACCGCTGTTGATGACCTCGACCGTGGCGTTGGATCTAAGTCTCGAGAGCTCTCGGCGCATCACCTCCGGATATGTGGCCGCGGACCTAAGCACCCAGAGTCCTACTGTCGACGATGATCCAATCGCCACAATCTTTAGCGGCTCACCGGATTTCAAACGCGCCGCCGTGCGGGGCAATTGTGCACCCAGCGAGACGTTGAAATTTGCCGAAAGGCATCTCTCCGCAGATGATAACTCGTCCTGTGCTTGAGAGGGCGCACTGCCAGACAATCCGACAAGCAAAGCCGCGACGATCGACGCTATTGTTCGAGCGATTCCGGCACGAAGGGCGAAATAGGTCAACATCTTCCCCCAATAATTGGTCAATTCTGTCTTGACAACCCTTGGTGCCAGACGCTTCGCTATGTCGTGCAATTACAGGTCGATTGACGCGTGGACAGCGAACAACACGATGAATCCGCGGATAGTCGAAACCGCGGATAGTCGCGGGCGAGACGATGACCGGAAAGCCTGTAGCGAAGCGGCTGGTATTCCATATTGGCGGCTATGATCCAATCACGTCGCATCTCAGCGCGCAACGACGCTTTGTGCGCGAAATTGCCAGGTTCCAACGCACCTGGTCAGTGAAAGCGACCGTTGACGGTTTGCGTGATACCGCCGATCAGATAGGATGGAATGTGACGACAACCGGCCCCGATTGGCTGGTCGAAACCGATTACCGTGTGGTCCGGTGGGACGACGTAATTCAGGCCTTCGGGCGTCGAAGCATTGGCTCACGCATTTCCGTCGGCATTCTTACGTTTCTGGATTTCGTTTTGTCCGGCACACTTTGGCGTTACCTGCTGACCAACTGGCGCTACGCAGGTTTCTTTCTCTATCCATTCGTCATGTTCGGACTGCTCATCGCGGCCGCCTTCTTGATTGGCGTGTTTGCATTCAAAATCACCGGATCAATTGCCATTGCCACCGGTGGCGGTCTCTTCGGGTTCGCTGCCGTCTTGGCGGGTCCGTGGCGCTGGCTGCACCTGGGCGACTTGTTCGACGATTGGATTTTTTCTCGCGAGTACATTCGACGCGGCAATTCGGAAATCGAGCAAAGGCTAGACAGGCTGGCCGGCGAGCTCGTGGCTGCGGCGGGCAACTTTGCCGCAGACGAAATTTTGGTCTTAGGGCACAGCCTTGGGGCCGTACTTGCGGTTGATCTGCTTGATCGCGCTTTGAAGCTGGAGCCTGCGCTCGGTGGGAACAAAACGCCAGTCACATTCTTGAGCGTTGGATCATCCATACTCAAGGTCGGCCTGCACCCGAAAGCAATACGCTTTCGCACGACGATGGAACGCGTCGCCAAGTCGCGCGCGATCTTCTGGGGCGACTATCAGGCCCTCATCGATCCCCTGAACTTTTACAAAAGCCAGCCAATGGCCGAAATGGGCTTGTCGACAGAAAACGATGCGACTGTCAGGATCGTGAGACTCAGTCGAATGCTCGACCACGACATGTATCGACGCATCCGCTTCCATTTCTTCCGTTTGCACAACCAATTCGTCAGTGGAAATGACAGGCGAACATCGTACGATTACTTTATGCTGACATGCGGGCCTGTTTCAGCTAGATCCCAGACGCTCGCCCCGGACGGCGCCCTGTCCATGATCGCTGGCGACGGAGGACTTATTGCGAGCGCGCCGCTGTCAGAAAGCGAACTGCTGGGAAGCCCGGGCGCGGCAGCCTGATTCAAATGACGCCCACCATTTCAAAAGCCATTTTCGTCGCCTTGGCGATCGGCTGGTACCTCATACGTCACAAGTACGCGCGGCGCTCTCGCCGCGAAAGGATCGTATGGAGCGCCCGCGGCCCCGTGGAAACTGCGCTGCTGCTCATATCTCTTACAGGACTTGGACTTGTGCCGCTCCTCTACGTAGCGACAGCGATACCACATTTCGCAGACTACAGTTTTCATGCCTTGCTCGCCTGGCTCGGCCTTTTCTTTGCGATTGCGGCTTTGGGTATGTTTCACCTGACGCATCGTGCGCTGGGACGGAATTGGTCGATCAGTCTCGATGTGCGTGAGAAGCATGAACTCGTGACGGAAGGGATTTACCGGAGAGTTCGACACCCGATGTATTCGGCATTTTGGCTGTGGGCTATCGCCCAGGCGTTGCTGCTGCCTAATTGGATTGCCGGGTTTGCGGGCCTGGCCGGTTTCGGGATCTTGTATTTTGGCCGCGTCGCAAGAGAAGAACGAATGATGTTGGAGACCTTTGGCGACAGCTATCGCGCGTATATGGCGAGGACTGGTCGGGTCTTCCCGCCGGTCCTGTGAAGCAGGTCCGGACAGATATTGGATATGTGGAACCACAAAGCGACCGAGTTCCAAAAAGCCTCAAATTCCGTGCCATTTTCGCAACAACTGACGAAAAACGGCCGTCGCGACCGCTAATTGCTCAGTCTATTTGTTGCTGCCATGGCGAGCATCAGGCTATCTGTTGAAGGGTAAATTTCAACCTTCGCTGATACAGCAGGAGATCTGGATGTTGAAGTTCGTGATCCTCGGTGTTGCGTCTCTGGCTTTCGTGGGAACAGCGGCTGCTGCCGACCTCCCACGGCCTCAGCCTCAGCCGGTGGCTGCGCCAGTCGGCAAATATCCCTTGGGCAAGTACCCCGTCGGCAAGAGCCCGGTGGGCAAATATCCGGTTGCCGCCCCGGTAGTGACCAAGGGTTGATCTAATATCCATTCGTGCGCCAGCGGCGTGCGATTAGGGGTAGATCGACCACTGTGGCATCTGGTCTTTGATTCGTGGGGATTCGAAGATGCTAGGCGTGACTCGGAAATATCCAGGTCTGCAGCGTCTTGCTGGGGTCGCGGTGCTCGCGGCCTCCGTGAGCTTGGGGGCCGGGAGCGGGAGCGCACAGCAGCTCGCGGCGCGCTCCGACCATCAGCAACAGGACGCTTTGCCTAAATCGACAGCCAAGCATGCTGAGAGCATGGCTGCGGTTGCGCCCAGTGCCCCGCCGGCCAGGTCAGACGCTAAGCCAATCCAAAGAGCTACGGCCAGAGGCCCCTATTACGTCGATTTTCGTGCCCGGACGGCAGCATCCTACGGTCATGCATTCATCTGGTACGGAAAGACGAGTGAAAAGGAGATCGAGGTCGCGGGTTTGGCTCCGGCTGGCGACACGCTGCCCTACATGTTGGGACACCTCGTATTTGTTCCCTCTGAGACAGGGGCGAGCTATGGCGATCTTGACGAGCAATATTTGACGGCGAGCTATCGTGTCTATTTGAGCGAGGCTGACGCCAAGAAGGTCTTTGCTTATATCAAGCATCTCCAGGAGACCTCGCCGCTATGGAATGCGGCAACCACCAACTGCACTTTTTTTATCGGCCGCATAGCGACTTTTATGGGCCTGAAGACTCCGTTTCATCTGTTAAAGCCTGAGGAATACGTAAACGAGCTCAGGGAGATGAACGGCGGACGAAAAACAGTGCAGCTTGAATCCGATCGGAGCTAGACTCCTCAGTATTGAGTTCGTCCAGCTTTCCTGACCATTTGGATAGGTGCGCGCTTTTCAGCGCGTTCGAGGGAGGGGCTGCGTTCGAGGAAACGCCGCTCAATACGAGCGACGTTCGTGTGCTGCCTCATTTGGTTAATATTTCACACAACGGACGCGCCGGTCCGAGATTTATGCCATCGGTATACTGATCGCCGCCAGCGGTTGGCCCGCGATCATGATCGGGTGCTTCGCGCGCATCACGGCGCATGTGATGGATGTTTGCCAAGCCGACAAAGCGCTCTTTCGGCTGAGCGAAAATGATGAACTTGCGTTAGTTAGAGCATGATCCGGAAAAGTGGAGACCGGTTTTCCCTCGCGACAAACGCGAAGCGCTTGCGCGGCGATCATGGTCAAACAAAGAGATGAGATCATGATCCGATTCCGTCTAATCGAATCATGATCTAGCGTCGCCCGCATTTGGAGGCGATGGATCACGCCCCTGTTTTGAGCTAAGCCGTTCGAGCCGCCTCGAACGGCGCGGGCGGCAGCACTACTGCGGCAAATCAAGTGCGTGTAAGCTGTTGCGCTGGTTCGGGGACGCCAATGCGGGTCTATATCATTGTTGCCGGTCTGGTCCTTTCGATCATCGGAAGGGCAAGCGCCACGGTTGTCGATAAGGGAACCGACGCGCAGAGATCTTGCGAGATACTTGTTCAGAGCTCGTTTCGCAATCAGGACGACGCTCGGTCCGCCGGCACATGTGAGGGAATGATCGAGACTGCAATGATCTTTTCACCAAATCTGCCAACTAACATACGTGCCTGCCCCCCCGCGCAAGGCAGCATCTTGCAGGGCGCCAAGGTCTTTCTGCGGTACCTTGATAACAATCCGGATCGAGCGAAAGAACCGGGGCTCACCGTCGCTATCGAATCATTCAGAGATGCTTGGCCCTGCCAGGGTGACGACGCGGAGCCGTCCACCAAGACTGGATCAAAAAAGCGCGCGCCGACAAAACCAAAACAATAGAAGGCGCATTGTGTTTGACCTGACGATTGTGATTCAAGCTCACAAGCTGGGGCCTCGAATCATGCGCCACGAACTCACGACTATGAATGAGCCACATCAAGCTTGACGTGTAAGCCTGTCGGCACCGCCTTCTAGGCTGTGTGGACTCTTGGGATTCTCAAATCAGACGGAACGTGATTCAAGGCTTTCTTTTAGGAGGAAGCCTTGGGGGTTCTGGATCGGCTCGTTCTGAACGACACGCAATGGGACCGTATCTC
>NZ_JBVAPG010000129.1:0-22646 GCF_055413685.1 Bradyrhizobium sp. LeoA1Lang
TTTCCAGTCGCTGAAGCTCCTCTGAAGGGTCGGAGACTGCTGACGGCATGGCTTCATCATCCAGATGATCCAGCACTCGCCGAAGCTCTCCCTGAGGGAGCTGCTCTGAATGGAATGCGGCTTGCGCCTGAATGAAAGCCGACGGGGCGGGGTGATCATCTCGCCTTTCGTGAAGCTCCTCTGCGGATTCGGCATCAAGCAGTCGCCGAAGCTCCCCTGGAGAGAACTGCTCGGGATCAAAAGTAAACTCTTCCGGATCGATGGAGAACGACAGAGCAGGATGATTGTCTCCTAGTCCGTGAAGCTCGTCATGCAACTCTTTTTCCAGTCGCTGAAGCTCCTCTGAAGGGTCGGAGACTGCTGACGGCATGGCTTCATCATCCAGATGATCCAGCACTCGCCGAAGCTCTCCCTGAGGGAGCTGCTCTGAATGGAATGCGGCTTGCGCTTGAATGAAAGCCGACGGGGCGGAGTGTTCATCTCGCCTTTCCTGAAGCTCCTCTGCTGGCTCGTCATCAAGCGGTCGCAGAAGGTCCTCTAGAGAGAACAGCTCGGGATCCAAAGTAAGGTCTTCCGAATCGATGGAAAACGACAGAGCAGAATGATTGTCTCCTAGTCCGTGACGCTCGTCATGCAATTGTTTTTCCAGTCGCTGAAGCTCTCCCTGCGGGAGCTGCTCTAAACGGAATGCGGCTTGCGCCTGCATGAAAGCCGATACGGCGGGGTGACCGTCCTGTTCTTCCTGAAGCTCCTCTAGCCCAGTACCCGCTTGGTGCGGCACGCTGTGCTGCACAGCGGCGTCGTCGATGCGCCGCGGTTCCATCAGCGCCGCGGTTTCGGGATTGATGAGGGCGACGTTCTGGGGGGAAGGATTAAGCTCAGCGCGAGGGCCGCCGGGTTTCTTGGGCACGACCACTCCCGTCGCCCGCAAGGTGCGGAAATACTCTAAGGATCTAAGGAGTTTCGCAGTATTCCCTCCGGGGTATTTGTGTATGGCACCATCGTCGATCAGCGACTTGCTGTCCAGCCGAGCAACAATGCCCGGTCGGTTATCTTTGAACAGCCAACGGCTATAGTTAATGAGGCGGCTTCCATGCTCATGCGCCCCTTGGCTGCTCATGCCGCCCTCTATGAGGGCGTGCTCAAGCTTCAGGACGACAGCAGCATCCTCGGAATAAAGAGGCCGCTTATCCGGATGCCCTCGGACTATGACGCCTGTTGCTGCAACCCGCGGTGCACCGCTACTTTCTGCTGAAGCGGCGTTCGCGCTTGACTGTCGGTATATCACAACCTCTTCAAGATCGGGCAGCGCCCTCTGTCTCTTCGCTGCTCTCGATTGAGCCGCGTCATGCTCATGATTGATAAGGACCCCTTCGCTTGGCAGGAGATTGCTCCTGGCGCGTGCATCCGTCCTTTCGCCAAGGGATTGTTGGACATCGTTAGATGCGTCTTTCCCTGAGGAGAGCGCGCGCGGTTCCTCGCGAGAAACTAAATGACTGGTGCCATGATACGCACGAAGGACGGCCACCGCTTTCTTCATTTTGTTGTCTTTCGGAAAGAAAGTAGTTGCGTGCTCGAGCAGGGACTTGTGGTTTGCTAGATCGGTCGTCTGGCCGCGAGCGCGGAGATCATTCCCAAGTCGACGAAGTGCCTGAGTATAGCCTCTAACCGTTTCAGGTTTTGGCTTTTTCTGAGCCGCATATTGAGTGATCACGCTATCGATAAAGTTCCGGTCTTTTGTAGACAGATGTGGATAGCTGGAGGGCCTGCTGGCAACGGGAGCGGCCTGGCTTGCCTGGGCCAAGTGCTGCTCAAATTGGCGGGCCTGGCCCGTCTGCGGCTCTTCCGAAGCGGCGTGCTGCACCTGCGACGAAGCTGCCACATTAAATGGATCAAAGTCTTGCGGGTCCACGTTAGCCTCACGTTCAAGATTACCTGAGCAGGTCTCCTACTGTGGGAAGCTGTCGAGAACCTGACGTGGCCATGGTCACGCAGCGTTCGCACCCGCCAACCTCGGAACCGACATCGCTCGGGATCAGCATCCATGATCTAGCTCTTCGCACCTCTTGCCGGCTTCGAGCATCTCGCAGAGTTGTAACACTTTGGGTCCTGCGAGGCCCCAGGCGGACCCGGAAAACATCGAACTGGCGATTTTTGACGGGCGAAATTGATATTTTGGTCCGGCGTCGTCCGGCGGACTGAGGGGATACCGAAACGCGCTCGAAAGAAACAATACCGATTGAGACCGTATAGATCCAATCGGAGCCTTCCTTTCATGATCGTTATCGGCCTCAAGGGCTTTATCGGGTCCGGCAAGACCACCGTGGCCCGCCATCTCATCGAGCGCCACGGGTTTGTGCGCGGCCGGTTCGCTGGCGCGCTGAAGGACATGCTGCGCGCCTACCTTCGCTACCCTCGACGTCGTCGTCCAGATGCTCGCGGGCTTGTGGGGAGAAGGGCGTGCGCCCGTTCCGCTAGATCTCGTTCCGCTGGCGACCGGCCAGGTCCTCGACGCCGGCGCCTTCACGATCGGGTGCTTTCCGATCCCCCACCGCGACACAGACAGCTTCGGGTTTTCCTTCGAAAGTAAGGTCCGTCGCCATCTTCGGCCAGACCGCCTTTCGGCCCTCGGGGTGCCGGACGGTCCCGTGCGCAAGGAGCTGGCGGAAGGAAGGCCCGTTACACTCGCGGATGGCAAGACGATCGATCCCGAAGACGTCCTCGGGCCGCCGGAGGGACGCAAGAAGCTTGTCATCGTTGGCGATACCGAGACTGTCGATGGCCTGGCTGAGCACGTTGGCGATGCCGACGTGCTGGTGATCGAGGCGACTTTTCTCCAACGCGATGCGTCCATCGCCCGCGATTACGGGCATCTTACCGCGGCCGAAGCCGCCACGCTCGCGGCAACGACGGGCGTCAGGCTGCTCATTCTGACACACATTTCCGGTCGCTATCATGATGAGGAAATATTGGCCGAGGCGAGCAAGAGGTTCGCGAACACTCGAGTATCGGCACTGCGACGAAGCCACCATCGAGCGCATGATCGAGGGCGATCTGAAAGAGAAGCCGACGCCCTGGCTGGGTGGCCGGTCGCCCCGACACGCGATGGAAGGGCTCGGTGGTCTTTGGGGCCGCGACCATATGGGTTCGGACTTCTGGATCGGCACCGAGACCGACAAACTCTACATCGAGACCCCGAAGCGCGTCGTCTTCGAGGATGTGAGGCACGCCAATGAGGGCGAAGCCATCGACCGCATGGGTGGATGGGTCATCGAGATCGTCCGCCCCGGCCTTATCCCGCAGGATCATTTCACCGAGAAGGCCGAGCTTGAAGTCAAGGCGCATCGGTCGGTCCTCAACTACCAAGGCGACATGGCGTCCACCTTCCGCCAGATGGACATCGTCGTCGCTGATCTCGCTGCTCGGGCGGATCGGGGGCTCGCATGAAGCTGTCCCAGGCATGCGACTTCGAGCGCCTTCTGAAGCGACGCGACGAGCTGTGCGGAGCGCGCCGCATTGCAGATCACGGCGATGGTCTCGGCGTGACGATCAGGGGCACGTATCAGGACGCCGAGATGGTCGCAGCGGTCAAGGCCGCCGTTGTCGCCGAGCTTAATCGGCGCATCGCGGCCATCGACACCGAACTGACCGCTATGGGCGTCGAGATCGACGAATAATGGGCAAGGTCGTCAACCGGCAAGAGCTTGCGGACATCTTCGGCTATTCGCTGCCGACGATTTCCGCATGGGTCGAGAACGGAATGCCGGTCAAATCTCATGGTGGTCGGGGCAAGCAGTTCGAGTTCGACACTGAGGACGTGCTGAAGTGGCTAAAGCCCTCGGAGCCGTGTGGCCGATAAGCGGTCGGTATCGGGCGAAGCGGACATCGACGAAGATTTATGATGGGGTGGACGCCCCGCCGACGGCATCGATGTGCCAAAGTGGAGGTGTTTAGCACCACTTAAGGGAGGCGTCCGTGTTGCAGGTTAGCACAATCGGTCTGGATATCGCTAAGCATGTTTTCCACGTTCATGGAGCGGACGGGAAAGGACGGGCTGTATTCAGCAAACGGATCAGCCGAGGAAAGCTCTTGGATTTCTTCGCAGCCCAGCCGCGTTGCACGGTAGCTTTAGAGGCATGTGGCGGAGCCCATCACTGGGCGCGTCAGCTCACCCAGCTTGGCCATGAAGTTCGGCTGATCCCGCCCGCCTATGTAAAACCGTTCGTGAAGCGGCAAAAGAACGACGCGATCGATGCCGAGGCGATCTGCGAAGCGGCGCAGCGGCCGAGCATACGGTTCGTGGCCGTGAAGAGCGAACAGCAACAGGCGGCGGGTCTGGTGTTTCGGACCCGTGATCTGTTAGTGCGGCAGCGAACCCAGCTCATCAACGCGATCCGGGGTCACCTCACTGAATATGGTTGGATTGCACCCAAGGGGCCGTCGCATGTGGCGACGCTTGCCGATCTGATCGAGGAGGAAGCGATGGCCAGCTCGCTTCCCGAAGCGGCCCGCACCATGTTCCGAGTGATGTTGGACCTGTTCGCCGGCCTCAACGGCAAGATCGCGGATCTCGACGCTGATGACCGTTCCTGGCATCGGCCCGATCTCCGCCACCGCGATCGCCGCTCTAGCACCGCCGGCCGAGACTTTTGCCAAAGGTCGTGACTTCGCGGCCTGGCTCGGTCTCACGCCCCTTCAAAGATCGACGGACGGCAAGCAGAAGCTCGGCGTGACATCCAAGATGGGCGAACGCACGCTCAGGCGCCTACTCATCATCGGCAGTAGCGCCGTTGTCAGCAGGCAAGCAAACCGGGCGCGCCGAAGGGTTCGTGGCTCGAACAGATGCTGGCTCGCAAACCGCGTATGCTGGTACCCTCGCGCGCGTCGCAACGAAGCTTCCAGCCGCGCCTTCTCCTTATCCCAACGCGCCTCTTCGGCTTGCGCTCGCGCCTCGAGAACCTCGACCTCAGCTCGAATGTCGGCAGCATTCTTTTCGTGCTTCTGACGAGCTGCGTCCAAGGCGGCTTGCGCTTTGTCGATGGCGTGCTGCCGTCGCTCGCGCTTCTTCTGCCGAGCCGCCTCTTCCTTTGCATCCTCGCGCTCGCGTCGCTTCTGTTCCTTCTCAAAAGCGAGTGCGGCCTTCCGGTCGGCTGCCGGATGATTGCTCCGCTTTGCATGCTGCTTCCGCGGCTCGTGGCCGGCGAGCTTAGGGCGGCTCGCCTTCTTCGAACCGTCATCGTCGGTGATATCCGTGGGCAGTTCGGCGTGCTCTTTGAACGGACCGCTTGAGCCAACGGGACGCTTGAGAACAACGCCGGGCGCCGACCTCCTATCTGCGGCAGCTTCCCGCAGCCCTAGCGTTCTGCCAACAGATTGAGGAAACGCTTCAGAGCCGGGTTCTCATTGTCGTCGCGCCAATGCGCGTAGAAGTCCACCCGGCTTGGCCCCGCTCCGTCCTGCAACTCCCGGTACACAAGGCCAGCGAAACTTGCACCAATATCCGATTCCATCACTAGACTGAGCCCCATGCCCATACTCGTCAGACTCTTGATGATGCCAAGGCTTACGTCATGGCGCTCTACGGCGGGGCGATCGTCAGGTAGAACGAGCTTCGAAATCAAGAGATCCTCGAGCTCTCGTCCGGGATCATACTCACTTAGAAGGATCTTTTCGTTTACGCAAATCGGTCCAATAGATGATCTCGCGTGCCGCCAAGCAGTGATCCTGCGGCAGCGAGATCAGAATGCGTTCGCTCCAGAGCAGTAGTGATCTGGTGTCTTTTGAAGGTAGACGTCCAGGGCTAACGACAACGTCGACCGTTCCGTTACGGAGGGCAGTCATCAGACCGAAGCGAGAGCGTTCCATCGTTGCCAATTCGAGCCGTGGTAGCAGCTTCTTGAGCTCACCTATCGTCGCCCGCAAATTCCCGGTCGAAATGGATGTGCAGAAGCCAATGGTAAGGAGACCGGATTCGCCGCGTCCATTGGATACTCCCGTGTCGACGAGCGCATCGACTTGTTCCAAAATCAAACGGGCAATTCGCAGAACTGCTCGGCCAGCGAGAGTGGGCTTGATCCCCCCGCTCGAGCGGTCGAACAGCGAAGTCCCAACCAGATGCTCAAGCTGACCGACGGAACGGCTCAGCACCGTGTGCTTGATCGAAAGCACTTCGGCGGCGCGTCGAAAGCTTCCGTAGTCGCAAGCAGCAACGGCCAGTCGAAGCTGCTGAAGGTCAATAGCTCTGGCCGCGTTCCGCCGATTCTTCCTAATCTCGATTTCGGTCATGTTCAGAGCTCGATAGCAAACCGCAAAGAACATGACGTCCCCGCTCTAGGCGGGACGTATGTCTCGCTTGTCGCCGCCACGGAGGTAACTTCGACGGTCTCCGCGACGGGCGCCGCGAGCCTCTGTCGCAAGCTATCAACCTCACGACGAAGCCGCCCACCCCCTCACTGTAGGCGGCTTACATTGGCTGGATTCGAGCAGCGATAGGATTATGGCGGCCCGGCGCAAACCCGCTGGATCAGAAACCGCCGCGCAGACCGAATCTCTCGCGAAAGCGACACCTGGAAAAAAGAAGCAGCCGCAGGAGCGTCACCGTAGCGACGGCCCCCAAGAACGGGCCTTTAGGGTGCATGGTTTCGTCAGCTTGCCGAAAGCTAGATCTCCTACATTGAGCCCGGAGATCGGGACGCGATTGTCGCCTGTTTACTAGGGCGCAAGTTGCTCTTTCCGAGGTTCACATGATTCGTGTCTCAAACTTGCGGGCCTCTGTGCTGCTTGCGCCAGATCTGAGCTGGGCTGCATAGATCTGCAGCTTGATTTCGAATGGAGAACGGTATGGGCGGCTCGCACTTCAATCCTCGGCAGGTGAACCCATCACTATCAGGATCGGCTCCGCAGAATGCCGAGATTCCGCCGGGTCAAGAGTCGGACGACGCGAGCTCGCAAGCGAGCTTTGAGCAGCTGCTCGAGGAATTGCCGCACGCTTCGTCAGAGGAGAGCGACCAAGGGATCCGACGCACGGATCTCCTCCGCAGCGACGGCAGCCGAGCGGGGAAGCGCCCGAAAAGTTGGGCGTCGGTCGCATTCCTTCCTGACTCGTCAGCTTCTCGAAAGCCGCCCCTACGAAAATAAAGCCTGAAATGACCCATGCTGGAGGGGAACAGATGAATATCGATCCACCAAACACCGCAAAAGACTCCATTGAAGCTGACGATCTCCAGCGGCAGCGGGCGCAGCAACAGCCGGGCGACCTGAGCGCACAAACCAGCTCACCAGCACACCCGTCCCCGGATCAAGCGAACTTTGAGCAGCGGCTGAGTGAGTTGCGGCCAATCCACCGAACATCGGATTCAGCTGTCGCTTTGATGGATTCCGGGATTGGATCACCCTCGACCATGACGAAGGGCACTCTGAGAGCGTGCGCTATCCAGGAAAGCGAGCGGTGCCCGGCCGCTTCCTTTGTCAGGGGGCGCGCCGAACTTGCCGGATCGCTAACCGGAGCGAACGTTAAGGCGCTAAAGAACGAGATCAAACTCGCTGCGCAGCGAGCAGTACAGTGGCCACGAACCACCGGATCTTGTGCCGGCAGTGTTGACGGCGACCGCATCTTCGACGACGTGGTGGCATCATCGTATCTGCCGCTGCACCGTTTTCAGAACGAGGACATCGATTGCGAGCCCCTCCTAGAGGAGGAGGTGAGTGCCATCGCGCATGTGCGTTCCTTAGCGGATTTGCGTGCTCACGCGACCCCGCATGTTTCAAAGGCTGCTATCTGCTCGGACGACGAAAGAGAGGACGAAATTGATATGGCGCGCCTCGCTGCATGGCATACCAAAGGCCTTAGAGAGAGTGCTTTTGTGTCATTGTGCCAGGACCCCTCACGACTGCTCCTTTCAAAGGACGACAGTGAGAATGGCGCGAAGGCGATTGCAAAGAATGCTAAGAAGCTGCACACCTACACGGTACCAAGCGTCACCGCTTGGCCGATCAAAAAAATCAACGATATTTTAGAGCGTGGGCATGCTCCCGGAGATGAGGAGCTGCGAGATTGGGTGAGGGGAATACCGACCGAGGAGACCGAGGTCTTGTTTCTGGGCGGCAATCTAGCTGACTATCGGACAGCCATCGTAGATAATCCGAACACGGCTGACGCACCGCAAGATGGTCCGCGCATCAAGAAAGCAAGGGTCAGCTCCGATACGCCCGAGATGATGGCGGACTCTCGAACTCTTTGCCCCTCGGATTCCAGCCATCAATCTTCGCAGTCCTGACGAGCTATCGCCTGTGGTCGAATCGGCCGGGGTGGCGCGCCTGCTTTCAGTTATCTGGAAGTCGAGCGTGCCGAACGCGTGCGCGTCCGATCCAGGCGCATCAGCAGTTGAAAGAGGAGCTCGGGCTTGATCACGCGAGCATGTCTTCGGCGGGCGCGACAGGATGTCCGGAATGGACCGCTTGCGGGGACGCCCTCGCATTGCGAGCGGCCAGATCAGCTTGACGCCGACCGGGTCCACCTTCAGGTGACGAGGGATGCCAACGGCCCAGGCCAGCCCGCGTCGTGCCCCCTTGCCGAAACGGCGCACTGAGGCTGTATCCTGTATCGGCCAGCGGAACCGAACCGCACGCCGGCTACCATCGCGCGATCAATCTCGGCCAAAAGCTTGGATCGTGGGGTTCGGTATTCGACTGGTACGCCGCCGCGCTTCAAACTTGCGGTATCGCTGGTCCAACTCTCGGGTAGGAAGAGACGCAATGCGATCATCGCTGGTACTTCACCGCGCACAAGCGTCAGCGACGCCAACGTTGGGCAATTGCCATTTTGCCAACGCCCGAGGCATATTGAGCCGCGACACTGACCGAGTGTTCGCCCCTCTTCGTCAGCGCGGTGTCGTCGATAACCGGCACCGCATCATCGCCGCCGACGAGCCGGTCGGCCTGATTGAGCAGCTCTGTCTCTAACGGCTTCGCATCCCAGACGCCATCAGCGATGAAATGGTGCAGCTGATCGTATTCGCGCGCTGCAGAGCGTTACGCCATCGGTTGAATGTTTTTGCGCTCACCAGGGCCGATCAACCCGGCAATGTAACGCGGACACATCTGTCGCCGCGCCTTATGACCCAAGCGATCCAGGAATGGCTTCAGCCAAGGCTCGAGCTCGTCTTCGCAATCCGGCGTCGCGTTCCCCATGGTCGGCCCTCCAAAAGCCGACTTCCTCTCAATCGTCGAAAAATCGATTCGGGATCTTGAGGGTTCTGTGAGGTCGCGTGGCAGGCGGGAGCCGGGCGCGGTGGCGCGTGCTCATAGAAGCCGGATTGAACGAGCCGCTGCCACGCCCGAGCCGGCGAAATTGAAAACCGATGATCTTAGACGATCGCCAGGCTCAAACGCATGCACAACGGCGCGACGCGGCAGGGATGTTGCTAGTTGGGGTAGGTTGTCGAGGGTATGTGCTGTCAATGGGTTAGGCGTGGCGGAAAGGCCATCCGTGACAACCCTGGCGCGAGAAGCCCGGTAACGGCCTTCAACGAGGGAATTGCAGAGCGGCGCCGCGGCACGTCCCTTGGATGAAGCGATGTCGTTGGTGGTTCTCATTGTTCATCCGACTGCACGGTTCTATTCATTCCAAGCGCCGCCTGCCGATGGCAAGAAGATTGTTGGTTGTTAGCACCACTCCCACTCCAGCAAAAATTCAATGCGCGCCAGCGGCTTGGTTCTATCTTCAAGATCAAATTTGCAAGCTTCCGAGGCCTCAAGCCGCAAAAGCTTGCAATCTCAAAACCGTTGTTGCTAGGAAATTGAATCCGCGATCAAGGCCTAAAGGGCACTTCACGGGCGACGCATTAACTTCACGGACGCGCCACTCAGCCATCGGCGTCAGCGCTCCTTAATCCAAATCCGCATTTCGCCTTCGCCGCGGTTAGCCCAGCTGAACCATGGAATGAATGTCAGCCGCTGCGGTTGTAGCTGTCCAGGCACTTTGTCGTACTGACAAAGTGCCGTTTCTTCAGAATGCGTGTGTTGCAACCGGGACCCATCAGCCTGCAGCAAAATCTTGTCGAAGAGACCAGTACCTTCGACAAGCGAAAACCGGCTTTCTGCAGGAAGCCAAAGGTTGTGTAACTCGGGCCCGTTGTCGGCTTCTTCCACACAATACATCAAAGGGCCGCGCTGGATAGCCACCTTGCCGGCCAAATTGCGAAGTTGCGGATGACCGTATACGCGGCGTACTTGCATCGGCAGCGATAGTTTGACGCGATCTCCCTGCCGCCACGTGGGTGAATGTGCAAATAGCCCTTACGCGACTCGCAATGGACAGGTTCGCCGTTCAGGCTCACCGCCGGCGCGCTGCACCATTCCGGCAGGCGCAGAGCGAGCGCGTGGGCGATCGGCTGTGCAGATTCCACGGCGATTTCCACCTCGTCCATCCAAGGATAGTTGCCGCTCATGAGCAACCGCAGGCGTATGCCCGCCAACCGATAATGCCACGCTATTGCCAATGTAGAGATTGATGTAGAGCGCGTCGGAGCATGGCGTATAGATGTAATGACCAATCGATGTGAAAAGGCGTGCGATGTTCGGCGGACAGCACGCGCAGCCAAACCAGCGTTGCCGCACCGGCCTGACATGATTGTAGATGCCATTGGACCGCAGCGTTTTGGGATGAACTTCGAGCGGGTTAACATAGAAATAGTGACGCCCATCGAAAGCGATACTGCCCAGAACCGTATTATAGAGCGCGCGCTCCATCACGTCGGCATAGCGACTGTCCACTTCCATCTCCAGCATACGGCGCGCCAACATCATCAGCCCAATCGACGCGCAACTTTCCGCGTACGCGATACGTTCGGCAGATCGTAATCGCGGCTGAACGCTTCGCCGAAGCTTTGCGAGCCGATACCCCCAGTGATATAGATCTGGCGCTGCACTATGTTTTGCCATAGCCGCAGGCAAGCCTGGCGTTGCTGCTCGTTCTGACGCAGACGCGCGAGATGAGCGACCGCAGTCATGAGGTATACAAAACGCACCGCATGCCCGGTTGCAGTCCGCTGTTCCGAAATTGGCAGGTGCGCCTGGCTATAGGCCTTGTTTTTCACCGTCCAGGGCATGCCATGTGATTTGACGTCGCAGGATTGCCGGCGTTTCTCGTGTTCAATGTCATAGAAGTGCGGCTCGGTGCCCCGTTGCTCCACGAAATAATTGGCTAGCGTCAGATATCGCTGCTCCTGCGTCACTTCGTAGAGGCGCGTCAATGCAAGTTCAATTTCTGGATGGCCATCATAGCCGTGTAGCTGATCGCGCTCCGGGCCGAAAACTGTGGCGAGGTGGTCAGCAAGTCTGCAAACGACGTCCAGCAGGCGTCGTTTGCCAGTAGCCAGAAAGAAAGCGATGCCCGCTTCAATCAAGTGGCCGGCACAGTAAAGCTCATGGCATTCGGCTAGGTTGCTCCAGCGCTCCTGAGGCGCCTTTAGCATGAAATAGGTGTTGAGATAGTCGTCGCCGCATTGGGCGGCCGCAATCAATTCAATCAGCTCATCGGCGGCTTTGTCCAGGTCCGGATTGGGTGTCTGGCACAGCGACCAAGCAGCCGCCTCTAGCCATTTTGCGACATCACTGTCCTGAAAAACCGTGCCGTAGAACTCCCCCTTCGCGCGTCCGGCGGCAATACGGAAGTTTTCTACCGCGTGGCTCGGTGTCGCTTGCGGATTGCGGTCGTTGAGCGCGTTCCATTGGTAGGGAATCGCCACTTCTCTCACCAAGTGCTGGCATTTCCCAATCAGCGGATCTGAGACCTGTAGGTCGTGAAGGTTGACTTCGGCCACATCCCGCTGATTCATCTCGTTTCTCCTTCGTGTGCGGCGAACCGGCGCCTAGCTCAGGCAAGCCAGCTCGCCATGATCGTTGTTGAGGTTGCGGCCCCGAAATTGGCGGCTGCGCAATCGTATTCTGCACGCGAACGTTGAAACGCTAGAAATGGAAAAGCTGCCCCCCATGCCGCTGGATGGCGTAGGGCTCATAAAGGGCTGGTCAAACCAAGCTTCTTTCCAATCCCCTACCGCTGAAATGTCATGCAACCATCACGCTGGAGCTTGTGTGATCACAAGCGCCGGTCCGCCTAAGCCTCGCCGTCAAGCCAGCCGATCTTGCTCTTCAGGAATCGAAAGCCCAGCAATCTCGAACCCGGCCCGCTCCCTATTGTCCCGACCGTAACCATGACCGCCCGCCGCAGGCTCGTAGAAATAGGCCTCGTAGCCCATCGCCTGGAGCTTCGCGGCCATCTTGCGCGCGTGTCCGGGATGAACACGATCGTCCCGCCCGCGGTGGCGATCAGGATCGGCGGGTATGTTTGGCCGCGTTTGGCGGCATGATACGCGGAATAGGTCTTGAGCCACTCCCAGTGGTCGAGCTTATCGGGGTCCCCATATCGCAATCCAGCTTGCCCCTGCCAGAAGCTTGGTGTAGCGGCGCATGTCGATCAGCGGGATCGTGTAGACCAGCGCGCCGAAGCGTTCCGGATAGCGCGTCAGCATATTGGTGATGAGGATGCCGCTGTTCGATCCGCCCTGGGCTGCGATCCGCTTCGGCTCCGTGACGCCACGACGCACGAGATCGGCGGCAACGGCAGCGAAGTCGTCGTGCGACAATTTCTTGCCACTGAGACGGCCGGCATCGTGCCAGCGCGTGCCGAACTCGCCACGGCCGCGTAGATGCGCCTGGACCGTGGTGCCGCCGCGCTCGAGCCAAAGCTTGCCAAGCGCTGAATTGTAGGACGGCCTCATCGAGATTCCAAAGCCGCCGTAGCCGCTCATATGGACGGGCGCATCGCCCGTCTCGCCGGCCGGACCGGTCCGTACGTAGGGGATGTGCTCGCCATCAATCGAAATGGCCTCATGTTGGGTGACCACCAGCCCATCCGCGGTGAAGGTCTTCGGCGCCTGCTTGAGCACGGTCGGACTGCCGACATTATTCTCGATCAGCATAAGCGAAGCTGGCGTGAGCGGATCCTGGCTATCGACGAGCAGGTCGCCATTGCGTTCGGATGGGTCGCTATCAAGAGGCCAGACCTGGACTATCCCTATGTCGGGAATCCCGCGCAGTCGCGCGCGGCTCCACCCTTTATCGGATGGCGAGCAGATCTCGAAGAACGGCCGCAGTTCGTTGAGGATGGAAAGCACAAGCCTACCGGCACTCCAAAAGAGCCCCTGCAGCGCCCGGCGTGGGCTTGGTTCGAAAAGAACCTCGAACTGACGGTTGCCTTGAAGGAAAGCGGCCAAAGAGATGACGAGCACCGTATCCGCGGCATAGGTCTGCCCTGCCACAGATCAGGGCTCGCGCGGTCTGATGGCGAGCCAGTCGCGATGGGTGGCAGAATTGAAGGCGTCCACCTGATCGACGAACCACAGCCGTGGCGGCACGACGGTGCGCTCGACATTGCAGCCGGCTTCAACATGATCAGCTACGACCTCAAAGATCACTTGCGCTTGATCCGCCTGCGTACCGCGCCGCCATATCCTCACTGTACGCGCATAGCCGGAGGTCGTCGCCATGCCCTGCCTATGAGAGCTCGACAGCACCAGCGTATCGGGATCGAGCCGTTCAACCGCGCTCTTGGCTTCCGGCAAGACGAAGCTATCACCGACAAACGTCTACGTGTCGGTATCGAACTCACGCAGGGCGACGGCATCACTGCCGCCGCGCGATAGGCTCAAAATCGTTCGTCTATGACTCCCCTGCGGCCAGACCGTCGCCCTCAGAAGCCGGTCTTCGCCTTCGCTAACCGCGAGCTGATCGATCTCGAGCAGAGCTTCCCATGACGGCTTTGGCGTGCGAAATTCTTCCAGAGTGGTTCGTCGCAAGAGGCCGCGCGGATTGTTGGCGTCCTTCCAGAGATTGTAGAGATAGCTGCCGCGCCGCCGGACGTAGGGAATATTGTCCGGCCGATCCGATCGTAAATCCAGGTCAGCGCGTCGCGATCCCGCTCGCCAAACACCTGCAGCGTCTTGCCATTCTGCCGCTCAACAAATTTCAGCGCCCGCGCGCCTTCGATCTGTTCCAACCACAGATAGGGATCATCGTCTGGAGCGGAAAGCGTCGGCTTTGCAGGTACTTTGTCGTCGCGTTTGCTTTCACCACGCTTCACTCCATCGCCATTGACGCGCACTCCCGACACAGCACCGCATCAAAGCTTTTCACATATTGCATCCGCAGTTCATTGCGGTGGCGGCCGTCGAGGCTGATTGCCATGTGTCAGTCAATTCCATCAATTGCTGAAGTTGGTAGTTGACTTGGGCGCGCTCTGACGCATTTGGCAGGACCGCACATCCTCAAGGCTTCAACCCCAAACTGCCCGTGGCAACTTCATCTCGATGCGAGCTCGGCTTTCCTTGCCTGGGGGCGACTACCGAGCACCTGGGCGACACCGCCCCACCCCAAGTGGCCGCGCTCACAACGTCCGTACCTCTGGATCAAGGTAAGATCGAGAACTTGGTTGCTGAGGGCCGAGACCGTTCTTGCAGCGCAAAGAGGCGCTTGCGGTACGAGCTACACCGAAATTGCTTTCATCACCCTCGCCGCCGGGCGAATCTGGCTATCAATTGAGTCCACGCGCTGGGGAACCTACCGTGCGGATCCCACGCCGCAACGCGAAAGGGCCCGCTCGCGCCCATGCGGCGGCAGAGGCTTAGGATGCTCGCTAACATTCGGCACGGCCCTAACGGCCCCCTTTCAGTCGAACTGCCGGCCTGGCCGTTGCGCTCTGTTGGGGTCCTATGCGCACTGGCCGTATGGGTTCTAAAAAGGGTTTGATGGGCCGCCTCGATCGGCTAGCTTCTCAGGGACACCGTTCTTCGGCGTCATAAAAGTCTGGAAAGTCTGGAAGCGCGGAAGTGGCTAGGCGTACCATCGAAATCTATCGCTCAATTAGCTTAAAATGCGGTCTCATCGCGCAACCGGCAGCGGCGGACCTCAGGACGAGCGGAAGCAAAGCCGAGTCAAAACGTTAGTATAGTTTTCCAGATCCTTGGGATAGGTTATTTATTTAGGCCAGGCTGATTTACCAAGTTCGGGCGCCTTACCAAGTTTGGACCCCTTACCAAGTTCGGACCCTCACGAAGCTCGGACGCTTAGTCGCGCAGCGTGTTTTTGGTGGCATTGTCCTGGCGCTGGTGACAACTTCCTTGTACTTTCATACCCATTTCGCCGCGATGGCGTTCTCTTGTTGGTAGTGGTCTTGCGGTTTTCGCTATGGGCAGCCTCATTGTATCTGCCATGCTTTCCATCTTGTCCATCGCTGTTTTGGCCTACTTCTTTACGCCCCCTACTTCCAATCTTGCGTTCGATGCTCCGCAAGATCTTCCGGTGGTTGTGATTCTCTTTGTTGCCTTGCTTGTCGGAACCCACCTCATCCGAAAAGTCCGCCGGGAAAGGGCGGCCACGCTTGAGGCCGCAGCCAAGCTCCGGCGCAGCGAGGTTGAGTTGCGAGATCGAGAGAAATGGTGGCGCGAAGTCTTCGAGCATAACCCGGTCATGTACTTCATGGTCGATGCCGCCGGAACGGTCCTGAACGTGAACACGTTGGGCGCAACACAGCTCGGCTATTCGCCCTCGGAGCTCGTCGGGCATTCCGTTCTGAAGGTCTTTCTGGAAGAAGATCTTACCCTTGTTCGCAAATGCCTTGGGCTATGCGTTGAAACCGTCGGCCAATCCCACACTTGGGACATCCAGAAGGTCAGGAAGGATGGCGCGGTGCTGTGGGTGCGGGAAAACGCCAAAGCCATGCATTGGGCAGACGACCAGCTCATCATCCTCATCGCCTGCGAAGATATCACCGAGCGAAAGCGGACGGAAACTGCCCTGCGGCGGAGTGAAGCCCATTTGGCCCAGGCGCAGGAATTGAGCCGCACCGGCAGCTTCGGCTGGAACGTCGCCACCGGCGAGGTCATCTGGTCAAAGGAGACCTTTCGCATTTTCCAACACGATCCGGCGACAAAACTGAACCCGCAACTCGTCATTGATCGAGCCCATCCAGAAGATCGGGCTGCCGTGCGACAGACCATTGATCGAGCGCTCCGAAACCTAGAGGATTTCGAGCACGAATACCGACTGCTGTTGCCGGACGGCTCGGTGAAGCACCTCCACGCGCTGGCACGAGCCATTAGAACCGCATCTGGCGATATCGAGTTTGTCGGGGCAGTGACGGACATTACGGCTGCAAAGCAGGCGGAACAACAGCTTCGCCGTAGCGAGGCCTATCTGGCCGAAGCACAGCGTCTCAGTCACACGGGCAGCTGGTCCTGGGACGTCCACCGTCTCGAATTTGTGTATCGCTCCGCCGAAGTCGATCGTCTGTTTGGCTTCGATCCGGAAGAGACTGTATCGATAGAGACCATCCGGTCGCGTATCCATCCAGACGACTTGCCGCAGCTTCGGGAAGTGCCGCGCCAGGCTATCGAAGACAAGGGAGGGCACTTCGAATATGATTTCCGAATCCTTCTTCCAAAAGGCGCGATAAGGCGCATACATTCCGTTGCGCACGCTGTGGTCGGTAGCGATGGCAACGTCAGCGAGCTCATCGGAACGCATATGGATGTCACCGAGCAATACGCAGCTAGGGAACGGCTGGAAAAGGCTCTTGCTGACTTGCGCGAAAGTGAGCAGCGCTTTCGCGACTACGCCGAAACGGCCTCCGACTGGCTCTGGGAGACCGGGCCGGACCACCGGGTCACCCGCTTTTCGGGGCACACCAGCGCAGCAAGCATTTTGGCCACGGGAGTCGTCGGGCTGCTTCGCTGCGAAATTGCGGGCGATGTCGAAGCGGAATCTGAGAAGTGGCGGCAGCATCAGGCGACAGTCGACGCGCGACTTCCATTTCGCGATTTCATCTATCGCACCGTCACCCGGACCGGATCTCCAATTTACGTCCGGACCAGCGGCAAGCCATTCTTTGATGCTGACGGCAATTTCCTCGGCTATCGCGGCGTCAGCACTGACATCACCGCAACCATCCGCGCAGATCAGGCTGAACGAGAACTGCGGAAGGCGCAGGCGGAGCTCGCGCACGTGACACGCGTAACGACGCTGGGCGAGATGACCACCTCCATTGCGCACGAGATAAACCAGCCGCTGGCCGCCATTGTCGCCAATGGCGAGGCTTGTCTGGGTTGGCTTGATCGCGAAACTCCTGATCTTTCCGCCGCGCGCTGCTCAGTGGAATGGATCATCGAGGACGCCATCCGGGCGAGCGAGGTGATTCGCCGCATTCGCACGCTAGCCAAGAAAAGCGAGATCGAGATGGTGCCGCTCAATATCAATGAGATCGTCAAGGAGGTTGTCGCGCTGGTGACTCGCGAGCTGGTCAGCCACCAGGTGTCGTTGCGGACCGAGTTGGCGGCGGCCCTCCCCATGATCCTGGGTGACCGGGTTCAACTGCAACAGGTGATCATGAATCTGGTGATGAACGGGATTGAGGCCATGCAAACAGTCAGAGACCGACCGCGCGAACTGGTGATCCGGTCATCCCAACACGATCTGGGAGGCGTGCACCTCGCCGTGACAGATTGCGGCGTTGGGATCACCGAGGAACACGCTGACCAGGTGTTCAACCCCTTTTTCACCACCAAATCAACCGGCCTTGGAATGGGCCTTTCGATCTGCCGTTCGATCGTGGAGGCTCACGGAGGGAGCCTGTCGATTGCCTGCAAGCAGGAGTCGGGCGCGACGTTTCAATTGGTCCTGCCGTTGCATGAAGAGGTCGTGTCGTGACCGGGCGCTGTGACTCGCCGCGCGGAGGCGCGCAAGCGGAGAAGCCGAGCGGAAGAGCGATCGTCTTCGTGATCGACGACGACGTCTCGATGCGTCGTTCGCTCGCGAATCTTTTTCGATCGGTAGGCTTGGACGTTGTTGCGTTCGGATCGGCGCGAGAAATGCTGCAAGCCAAGCTTCCGGATGTTGCCAGCTGCCTGGTCCTTGACGTCAGGCTACCGGGATTGAGTGGCCTCGAGCTGCAGACTGAGCTCGCCAAGTTGAACCTTCGCATTCCGATCATTTTCATCACTGGTCATGGCGACATTCCCATGACCGTCAAGGCCATGAAGGGCGGAGCGGTCGATTTTCTCACCAAGCCGTTTCGCGATCAGGAGCTGCTTGACGCCGTGGTCGCCGCGACCGAACGGGATCGCAAAAGGCGGGAGGTTGAGAAGACGGTTGCCAACCTGCAGTCCTCGTTTGAGGCCTTAAGCACACGCGAACAGGCCGTGATGAAACTGGTCACTGCTGGGCTGATGAACAAACAGATAGCCGCAGAGCTCGGGCTGGCCGAAATTACCATCAAGATCTACCGCGGACAGGTAATGAAGAAAATGGGCGCACGGTCGCTGGCCGATTTAATCAGAATGGCTGAGCCCCTGGGAATTCGTCCCAACCGGCCGGAACAAGCCTAAGTATGACTATACAATTTCATCTCTCAAGCCCACCCTTGACCCAGCCGACTATGCTTCGGCAATCGCCTTTTCTGCGTTAGGAGGGGTCGTTTTGTTCACGCCTTCGCTCATTTCCGTGGTCGATGACGACGGCTCCGTCCGTGCTGCCATAAATAATCTTTTGAAATCCCGCGGCTACATAGTCCATACATTTGCATCCGCTGAGGAGTTCTTGCGCTCGCCACACCTGAATGAAACATCGTGTGTGATTGCGGACGTGCAGATGTCCGCTATGAGCGGCTTGGACCTGCTAACACATATGCGGGCCGAAGGTTGCGATGCTCCATTCATTTTCATCACTGCCTTTCCCGATGATCGCGTTCGCGCCCGGGCGCTGAGCGCGGGAGCGATTTGCTTGCTGGCCAAGCCATTCGCAGGACAGCACCTGATCAGGTGCCTACATACCGCACTGGATAAGCATCGCGGCGGAGCTAACGCGTGAGACGATGAGCACGCAGTCTGCTCAGTTCGGTGCTGATCTGTGGGCGGAACCGCGCGCTTCGCAACACCGCAACGTCGATGAAGACCTCGGCCTCGCATCGCAACTCGTAACCAGTCGTTGGCGATCGGGCTCCCCTATTGATATTTTTCCGGTATTCGTCACTGGCTTGCGGCGGGGCTCCATTCACCTACGGTCGCGAACGCTTTGAGATTTACGACGAAGCCACTTGCTCGACTAACCTCAGTTTCAACTGGTCGTGGCCACCCTAGAGGCGGCCCATATCTCAGGCATTGCTAACAGCAGCGATGATCTCGGCAGGCGCTCCTGTTCGCGGCGAAAGTTTGACTCTGATGAAGGCGCGCTCCATCACGGTGCTTGGCCCAGATTGCTGAGTGTAACCAGTCGACCGTGAAGAACCCGGATTTCAGCTTGGGAGGAGCTGAAGTCGGCGGATGAGCTGGACGAGGATTTGGCGCAGCAAAAGCTCGAGCCAGCGGATGAGGCGACGGAAGTTGTAGCCGGCGGCGGCGAGGACGGCATTGGTGGCGTCGCCCTGGCGGTGCCAGAGATAGTTTCGGCCCATTCGGTGCTCGGATTTGAGGTGGCCGATCACCGGCTCCACGGCGGAGCGCCGGCGCAGCTCGCGCTTGATCTTTGGCGTCACCCGCCGCTTCTGGCCTGAGATGAACACCCTGAACTTGTAATCGGGCGGCGCATTGTGGCCGCGATAGCCTTTGTCGAGACACATGCGCTCGATGACGTTGCCGACGAGCGCCTCCATGCCTGGGATCACGGTCTTGAGCGTATGGCCGTCATAGGGGTTGCCGGTCAGCGCTTTCACATGGGTGACGAACTGACCGCCCTTGGCGGGCGCGAGGTTGGTGGCCACCGAGACCTTGACGCCGAACTCGTAGGGCCGGTGGGCCTTGCCCTTGCCGATCACCCCACCTCCGGCGCGTGCAGCGAGTAGACCTTGGGGCCGCGCTGGTGCTGCTTCTGGTCAAGCACCCGTCGCGCCAGCGCCAGCATGCGTTCGAGGACAATCTCGCCAAGCAAGCCGGTGCGGCCTTCGATCTTGCGGGCAATGTCACGGATGACGCGACCGAGATAGGTTCTAAGCGTCTTCAAGGCCCGGTTGGCGCGCTTGAACTGCTTGGCGTGGGCATAGCGCTGATGCTTGATCAGGGCGAACTTGCCCACCCGCGCATAAGACTGCCGCAACGAAAGGCCCTGCCGCTTTGCCAGCCGGACCAGGATCTCGCGGGCGCGGTTGAGAAGCCGCGCGTCGGTCGGGAACATCACGTTCTTGGGCCGCACCGTGGTGTCGACGAAGACCCGGTTGAGATCGGACGGTTTGAGCGCCTTGGTCTTGGTCGCAACCGCAAGGCTCTCCTGCAGCAAGGCCTGTAGCTTCTCCTCGCCCATGCGCTGGCGCCAGCGGGTCAGCGAGGAGCGGTCGAACACCAGGCGGTGCTGGAAGAACTTCTCGCCGCAGAAGAACTGGTAATAGGGGTTCTCCACCCAGCGTTCGCACAGCAACTCATCGGAGAGGTCGTAGCTGTGCTTGAGGATCGCCAACCCCGCCATCAGCCGGGTCGGCAGCGGCGGCCGGCCCGGCTTGTCCTCATAGACCGCGCCGAACTTCTGCTCGAGGAATGCCCAGTCGATCGTCCGCGCCAGCTGCACCAGCGCATGGTTCATGTCGATGATCGCGTCCAGCCGCGAGCGCAGAAGGTCGGCCTGTCCGCTGTCCCGTCGTTCCTTGGGTCGCATCGTCCCCTCCGTTGCGACCACGGAATCACGACACGCGATTCGACGGAATCCCAAAAATCAAATTGCAAGCTTTCGGGCCTTCAAATCCAAAAAGCTTGCAATCCCGAACCTCGCTCCGATCCAAAATTCGACTCCCGCTCAATGACTTGGGAGCTTCTTCACGGACGACTCGTTGGCTCCGCTGTTTAGCAGGGATACTGACGCCGTTAGAAAAAAGATTGCGATCGCAACGTGACTGCGCCAGGTCGATAGAGGGACGATATTGATTGTAAGCCCGCCTCAGCGCGACAAGTTACCTCTCAAACCGCAGTCCATTACTGCCTCTTTGCATTGAAGCTATCGAACATTTTCCATCCGTCAATGAGCGATTTCGACCACGACCGCTGCGCGAAGTCCCATTGGCACTTGAGCGCTTCGGAAGAGCTTGTGCAGCCGGCAAGACTCGTCAGGTAGTCGGCTTGGTCCTGTAGGCGGGAAGCTGCAAATCCCAATACTTCCTTTGCTGCCACTGCGGACATCTTCCTTTGCATTTCATTAAATGATCTTAGCAATTCGGGAGGCGTAAACGGACCATCGGATCCAGCTGTATTTTCCTTTGTCATAGGTGCTCCTAATGATCGGGATCGGTTTTCCGGGTTTATTGCAGATCAAAGTGAACTCGCGATTGAGGTTGAGTGAACGATGCTAGTTTATCTAAAAAGTTCGATCACTTCCTTGATCAGAATCAAACCGCCTGCGCTTTTAGGTAGTGTGCGGAAGGTTCTGCAAAAGCCTGAGAGGCTGAAGCGGTCATGGTAAGTCCGGTGATTGCGAAGATCACCGCTCATAGAGGAGCTTGGACCCGCCATGACCGTGACGAAGATTAGGACGGACGTCTCTGCAGTCAAAGAGTTGTTGAGGTCGGACAAGGAGTTCCTGAAGCCGCTGATCCAGGGTGCGGTGCAGGAGATTCTCGAAGCCGAGATGACGGAGACGCTGGGTGCGGAGAAAGGAGAGCGCAGCGAGGGACGGCTTGGCTATCGCTCCGGCTACTATCCCCGCTCGCTGATCACCCGGGTCGGCAAGATCGAGCTGAAGGTGCCGCCGGACCGTCAGGGGCGGTTCTCGACCGAGCTGTTCGAGCGCTACCAGCGCTCGGAGAAGGCGCTGGTAGCGGCCTTGGCCGAGATGTACGTGCAAGGCGTCTCGACGCGGAAGGTCAAGCAAGTCACCGAAGAACTTGTGGGCATGCGTTCTCGGCCTCGGCGATCAGCGCCATCAACAAACGGCTGGATGCGTCGCTGAAGGCGTTTTGCGAGCGCAAGCTCAAGGAGCCATTCCCCTATCTGATCCTGGATGCGCGCTATGAGCGGGTGCGCGAGGACGGCATCATTGCGAGAGGTCGACGACGATTGCCTGCTCGAGCTCCGCTGGATGTACGACCGGCGCGATCTTGGCGAGGTGCGGCGCGATCTGGCGGCATGGCTTGCCAAATGGGGCGGCAAATACCCCAAGCTCACCGGCTGGGTGGAGGACAACATCGAGGAGACGCTCGCCTACTGCCGTCTGCCGCTGATGCACCGCAAGCACATGAAGTCGACCAACATGCTGGAGCGCCTCAACGAGGAGATCCGGCGGCGCACCTACGTGGTGCGAATCTTCCCCAATGCCGAGAGCTGCCTAAGGCTGGTGCGGGCGCTGACCGTCGAGCGCCACGAGGCCTGGCTCGAGGACCATCGCTATCTGAACATGGATCTCTTGAAGGAGCACAAGAAGGAGACACTACGCCGGGCGGCCTGACGATGCTCAGGCCCACCAAGGGGATGGGCCACCCCTCTCCGCCGCCGGGGCGGGGCCCGCCGCGCGGGTGGGGGGGCGCGCCCCGCGCGCCCGGGGGGGGGGGGGGGGGCCCCCCCACAAAAAATTATGTGAAGGAAAGAACAAAAAAAGGGATGAGGGAAAGACGGAAAGGGGGG